>CAWUNX010000370.1:0-3832 GCA_963923905.1 uncultured Methylocucumis sp. | reverse complement strand
ATTAAACATAGACAAACGATGTGATTCGATAAACAACGGTGGCTCGTCTTTATCTAATGCCATGACAGCAGGGTTAAAGCGCTCTAAATGCCCCACTTGCAGTACCACGTTTTTTTGCTTAGCCAATTCTATAAGCTCATCGGCTTGCTCTAAAGTCACTGTCATGGGTTTTTCGACCAAAACATGGACACCCGCAGCCAAAAAATCTTTGGCGACAGGAAAATGCAGTGTCGTTGGCACAACAATACTGACCGCATCTACCGTGTCGAGTAGCGATTGATAGTCAGTTAACGCGGGTACTTGATAAACATCCGCAACCGCTTTTGCCGTCGCCCTATCCGCATCCACCACAGCGACGAGTTCACAATCAGGTAATTGCGCATATTTTTGCACATGGAATTTACCTAAATAACCCGCCCCTATCACCGCGCAACGTATTTTTTTCATGAGTGCTTAACCGTTTATCTGAAAGTTGGCGATTATTTTAATCGACAAGACGGGATTAACAGAAACTTTAAGACATTACAAAAAGTTGGAGTTTTAAATACTTTAAGTCAAAAGAGGCTACCAACCCTATGTCGAACGGGGCATGTTGCCCTCTCCGCAAGGGTTATCGCGATTAAAATACAACACCATCGGCAAAACGTGAGTGACGGGGTAAACATACCCTGTCACGCTCAGGCTGAGCAAACAGTCTTGATCGTCGCAGGCTGGCTATTGTAATGCCGTTGGCGGTGGTGCGGTTGCCGTTGTCATCATAGCCGTAGCGGGGTTCGGTGACACCGTGGCGTTTGACTTCACTGAGGCGTCCGGCGTCGTCATAGAGTGTTGTGATGCCTTGCAGAGTTTGTTGCTGTTGAATGATGCTGCCAAGTGCGTCGCGTTAACGGTTGAGTATGTCACTCGAGCGATGCGTCTCCTGACGTTGGCGGCATTTTATACCCATCTTATGGCCTTGAAGACGGCTCAACCTGTTTGGCTATCCTCATTAGTGTCATTGCAACCTGCAAACTTCGCCAACAATGCCCTTGGCTTTACTTGGCTGCCGTCCTTCGTCAGCGACGGACTAGCTTTTCTGTTCCTAAGCTTCCTGTAGATTAAGTTCAGGGGGGCCGAATAATTACCTCCGGCAAAGCCGGAGGCTTGAAAGTGTGAACCGCTCAAAGCGGGTTAAAATATGTGCTGATAATCGTGGCAGCTTCACCGGAACTGATTAGCACATAACTACATTGTTCAATAGGAGTGATCGTATCGAGCAACAGCGTGTTATCAGCAGCTAGCGCAACGCAAACCGACATAATTACCCTAACTAATCAATCCCATTCACAAATGTAAGGCTGACTGAACGTTTCCACCCAAAAGAAGCCAAAATCATCGGGTGAAGTGGATAAAGGCGGTAGTAAGGGTTGTGACACAAGACGATAAGGCGTGACATTGCTACCAATCACACCAGGACTTATATACATCATCATATAGCCGACAGGTAAATACACCGGTTCCCCGGTGACCGTTGTTAATTGACCAGTAACTTTTGACTGGAAAGTGCCCAAGGTGTAACTAAAGTTAGGATTTTCGGCAATCACATCAACAATCATGGCCAAATCATCACTGTTTGATAGCGTCACCAAATGCGCACCTTTAGCTTGGCAAGAGGAAACCGCCCCCGTCCAGTTACGCTTACTATAATCGGCTTGGTAGCGATGACCATTCGTTGGGCTGGTGTGCATCGTTGACGTGGCGGCAAAAGTGGAAGTTGTGGCAACACTGAGCAGCGTTGCCGCAAGTAATGAGATACCTTTCCTAGTAAGCTAGCTTTAAAAGTGCCTCTAATATTAGAGTTCAATGTTTCTTCTAAGGCGATAACGCGTAAATTCATGTATGGCATAGTTTTTCCTCTATTGATTAACAACTAAAGATAGTTTTGGTTTGGCGCTTTCAGTTTGTTGCGATTGATAAACGTGTTTAGCTGGCGGTGGTGTATATCAATCTGGGTGTTGTGCGCCAAAATCAACACCGATATAGCGAACAAACAGGATGATTTGAGCGGCTATCATTTAAGCCGGTCATGTTTTGTAGTATGGCCCTGGAAACACCACATTGAGAAAGTAGTTGCAGCATGATAAAAAAGTACGTTCAACCATTGATTGCTTAACGTTTAACCAACCATCGCGCCGTAGATCTCGATAAGTTCTGAATACCGCACCTGCTTTAGCTATCGATACCTTGCCAGTTTTTTCAGATACTATTAAACGCTTAACTAGTAACGCATTGTTTATCTCATTATTAATAAATTTCATAGCTTGAACCTCTAATGCTTTAAATTAAGTCAGTCGTAGCCGACTGTCATAACAGTTGTAGTATGTTAGGGTTTAAAAAGTTAGTTTTAACAGCAATTCTCAATTTAGGAGTTTTATACAATTAATGTGTTACAGCAGTGTATTTTTCGCTTTTTAAAAATATTCACGCTTTTTAGGCGTGTTTACTGAAATTTGCGACCGGTTCTCAAATTTTGTTTATTCAACTGGCAATGTTTGCTACAAAACCTTATTACTTTGCTATTTGTATCTATATAATTATATTAGTGTTCCTAAATTGAAAATTGCTGGTAACACACCCAGTCACGCTCAGTAAATGTAACATCGTTATGTCGGATTACGCTTCGCTAATCCAACTTACGATTCCGTCTTACGGGTTATACGCGCATCTTATGGCCTTTTACGAGTTACATCATAATGACCGCAGCAACCACCCCGCGTGGACACGAACAGCATGTGCCCACTCTACCTATCGGCACCTCGATGCCGATAGGTAGGAGGAGTCCATCCCATTGCCTTACCGCGTTAAAAAGACTGAATAAACGATGTTGTTTCATTACAATCAAAGCAGATAAAAATATAAATCACTCCACAATCAGCAATGCAAAACTCATCATTAATAGAATCAAGCTGTGCGTAAAATGTCATCTGTTCATGGCAGCAAGGGCAATTCGGCCACATTTCCTTTTGAATAAAAGAAGGGATGCCTCCAAGCCTATGCCTACTCCCAATATCATCGCCAGCCCATTGAAATTTGGGTAATGAGGCTGCTTCTTTATTTAAAGGCATAGCTTCTAATTTAAAAGGTGGTATTCTTTTCATAAAATTTACTTACCATATTCATGAATGTCTGAACCGCTTAATCCATATTCATCCATAAGACTACCAACAAATTGGTAAACTTCTAATGAAGAAGCATTAGGATGAGTGATAATAAACTCACTCCATCTATCATTCCATTTTCCTGGCATATTGCCAAGGCCATTGCCGTGAATTCCCTTTAAGTGATTGTTTTTACCTAAAGTTACAGTATGCTCATCAATGTTAATACCACATTTTTTGAAATATTCCTTAAATTTTCTAGGAAAAATATGATGATCATCCAGTTGAGGTGAGATGAGAGCTGAACTGCCATTAGAATTAAAAGGTGTTATATCTGAACCTTCTCCCACTGGCTCTGAATGTAAAAGCAGTTCCAATATTGTTAGAGGGGTTGGCCCTAACCCATTTGAATCAATCCAGTTAATTGGATTGCTCAAAACATACCCATACAAATTCGTATCCCCGCCCCCAAACCCAATCGGATCTTTGACCGTCCAGCGTCCAGTTTCGGCATCATAATCCCTAGCGCCGAATCTGACCAGCTTCGTGTCGCGGTCGTATAGCCCACCGGCAAAGCCGAACGGTTGCAAGCCAGGATTGCTGTCGTAGCTGACATTGCCCCAAACATCGTAATCCATGCGCTGAGCAATACTGCCGTCGGCGGTGTTGACGATGAGGCGCGGACTACCTAAATG
>CAWUNX010000369.1:0-3847 GCA_963923905.1 uncultured Methylocucumis sp. | reverse complement strand
GTTGAACTTTAGAGTTAGTTTAGACTATTTGATGATTTATGCACCAACGCCGTTTATATCGCTAAATCGGCTTCATCTTCTGCGCTGACCATTACTGATGCGGCACAATTAGGCACTTGGGTTGATGTGCCTGGATCGGCGGTGACGGTTGACAGACCTGGAAATACGACCCAGCTTTATGTGGCACGTTTTTCTGCTGAATCGATTTGTTCTGGTGCAGTAAAAGCTTGGTGTCAAGTGCGTATTTTAGCCAACAACTCTGAGTTAAGCCCGAAAGCTGGCGCAGGCGGTGACTTTGCATTTGATAGCACTTGGGATGGTGCAAGGCCTGAATATTCTTGGCAAGCCCATGCAATGGAACGGTCAGCAACTTTTGCTGGGCTATGCAGTGGTTCATCAATAACCTTTAAAGTCCAATATAAAGTCAATGCTGTAGGTGCAACGTTTAGATTAGATGATTGGCATTTTACAGTTGAAGCATTTGGTAAAGGCGATATATTTACTTGCTAATGCCTTTCTTGTGATGAGAAGCCCACGTTGGTTAACACAACGTGGGCTTTTTTTATGAGCTAAAGATTAAGCCGACTGCGTGAGCTTTAAGTATTTTTGATACAAGGTTTCCTGGTCTTCAACGTGGTCTGGATCCTTGGTGATACATTCGACCGGGCAAACTTCTAAGCATTGCGGTGTGCCATGATGACCTACGCACTCGGTACATAGCGCTGGGTTAATAATATAAATATCTTCGCCTTGTGAAATAGCGCCATTTGGGCATTCGGGTTCGCATACATCGCAATTAATGCATTCTTCATGAATAATAAGAGCCATGCTCTACTCCTGGTGATTAAATTTCTGAGTTAATGATTGCCGCACACATTCGGGAACAAAGCTGGAAACATCGCCTTTTAAGCGGGCAATTTCCCGAATCATCGTTGAGGAAATAAATTCGTATTGTTCTGAAGGCGTCAAAAATACTGTCTCTAGTTGGGGTGCTAAGCGCCTATTCATACCTGCTAATTGAAATTCATATTCAAAATCCGATACTGCGCGCAAGCCTCGGATAATCACCGCAGCGCCTTGACTTTGTGCGCATTCAACCAGCAAATTATCAAAACCAATGACATCGACATTGTTAAAATACGGCGTAACGGCTTTGACCATTGCGACGCGCTCTTCTAATGAAAATAACGGGGTTTTGTATTTATTAACTGCGACAGCGACTATGACTTTATCGTAGAGTTTCGTCGCTCTGGCGATTAAGTCAAGATGCCCGTTGGTAATAGGATCAAACGTGCCGGGATAAATAGCGGTAATATGCATAAAATAGTCAACAAAGACGGCAAAATGCCTTGTGTTGTGTATTATACGGCAATAGTCTGTGATTGGGGGCTTGTGAGTGGTATATACTTAGCAATTTTTGTTTAGAGTACTTACATCATGTTGTCATCAGCAGCATGGTATAACAAATGAAGAGGTGTTTATGTCTGACGATAGTCACGCATGGGGGGAGGGTGCGTTTGGTTTTAATCCCAGTTATGGCTATAGCTTAGAGCAATTATTGGTGCTACAGCCGCCGTCTGAGCCTAAGGATTTTGTTGAGTTTTGGCAGCAGCGTTATCAAGCGGCCTTAAGCCAAGTTGCAAATCCTGAGCTAGTACGTTTACAGCAAGTCCATACGGATTGGCAGGTTTATAAACTAAGTTACACGTCAACTAAGCAGTTTCGCATTCAAGGCTGGTTATTATTGCCAAAGCACGGCGTGGTTAAACGCGGTTTTATTATTGGTCATGGCTATGGTGGTCGTGAACAACCCGATTTTGACTTACCGTTTCCCGATGCAGCCTTAATGTTCCCTTGCTTTCGCGGTCTGAGTTTAAGTGCTGTACCTGGAGTTTCCACTGACCCTTATTGGCATGTGCGTCATAATTTAGACAAACGCGATGATTATATTATTGGCGGTTGCGTTGACGATATATGGTTAGCAACAACGGCGATGTTAACTTTATTTCCGCATCTAAAAGACCGTTTAGGCTATTTGGGGATTAGCTTTGCCGGTGGCATAGGAGCGTTAGCATTAGCCTGGGAGCAGCGTATTCGCTTAGGTCATTTAAATGTGCCTACATTTGGCCATCAGCCTTTACGTTTACGCTTGAAGTCGCAAGGCAGTGCTGACAGCGTGCAACGCTTTTATTGTCAACAGCGAAAAAAAACCTTAAAAGTGTTGCGTTATTATGATGCCGCTACGGCAGCTAAATATATACGCATACCTATGCATTGCGCGTGCGCCGAGTTTGACCCTTGCGTAGCACCACCTGGGCAGTTTGCTATTTATAACGCATTGCCTAATGATAAAAAATTATTTGTTTTACGCGCTGGACATTTT
This sequence comes from uncultured Methylocucumis sp., assembly GCA_963923905.1. Classification (GTDB taxonomy): domain Bacteria; phylum Pseudomonadota; class Gammaproteobacteria; order Methylococcales; family Methylomonadaceae; genus Methylovulum. The sequence continues at coordinate 1,464 of CAWUNX010000369.1, read as the reverse complement.
TCTTATCCAGAGCAAGAGCAGCAACGCTATGAATTGCTTAAACAGTTAGAAGATTTTTTTGCGCCATTAAGTTAATCATTTTTTGGCGTGCAAGGCGTGCCTTGTTTTACAGTACAACGCAAGCTTAGTATTCCAAGAGGACTGAGCTTGGGCGGCTACCACTTGTGAGTGGGTGGTTGTTTCGTTTCTCTTGTTTTCAATACAATATAGGCAACTAATCAAACGGGCTAAACCATGACTACGTTAACTTTTGACACTCACGAATTTGTCACGGAATTAAAACGAGCAGGGTTAAGCGAATCCCAAGCTGAAGCGATTACTCGTTTACATCAACAAGCAAGCAGTGCCACGATTGAGTATGTTAAACAAGAACACCATTTAGAAAACCTAGTGACTAATAAAGACTTAGATGCCAGGATTAAAGAAACTGAACTTAAAATCGAGCTGGTGCGTTCAGAGTTAAAACGCGATTTAGCCGAAACTAAAGCTGAACTGGTGCGCTGGGTGGTTGCCGTTGGTGTATTGCAGACCGTGTTAATCACCGCTTTGGTGTTGAAACTGGCTGGAACATTTTAGGGTTGGCTAAACCCGACCGATTAAAGTATATGACTTTCTGCACTATCTGCATTGTAACATATTGAATTACTTAAACAGTTTATGAACATGCTTGGGTTAACATTCTGTGTAGGAGAGTTGACGGATGAACCGTGAGTATCACAAGTGGTGGAGTAAGCATCTACACCGTGATATGGAGTTATTAGTGTTTGGTCATGCCGGTGCGAAAGTATTAGTGTACCCGACACGCGATGGTCGATTTTATGAATACGAAACGATTGGCATGGTCAATGCGTTAAAACATAAGATTGAACAAGGTTGGTTACAGTTATATTGCATAGACGGTATTTATTCCGAGAGTTTTTATTGTAATTGGGCGCATCCCTCTGGACGCATTCAACGTCATCAACAGTTTGAACTGTATGTGCTTAATGAAGTACTGCCATTTATGCACAAAAAAAATCCACATCCATGCGTCATCTCGCATGGCTTAAGCTTAGGGGCGTTTCATGCCGCTAGCATTGCGTTTAGACATCCAGAGCAGTTTAAAAAATTGGTGGCGTTTTCCGGGCGTTACGATTTGACGTTAAGCGTAGAAGCGTTTGATGATTTATTAGACGGCTTTTACAACGAAGACGTGTATTTTCATACGCCTAGTCATTTCTTGCCGAATTTAGACTGTGAGGAGTGGCTAGAGAAATTAAGAGCCTTAGATATTATTCTCGTTATCGGCAATCAAGACCCATTTTTAGAAAATAATCAACAGCTTAGTTATGTGTTGCAACAAAAAGGCATTCAACATCAATTACTGCTGTGGAATGACCGGGCGCATAGCGGTTATTATTGGCGGCGTATGGCACCGCTTTATCTTTAAGTGCTAAAATCAATTTAACTGTTTAGTCTATGGGG
>CAWUNX010000368.1:0-3858 GCA_963923905.1 uncultured Methylocucumis sp. | reverse complement strand
GATCCTCTCTGGTCTCGTGGGCTCGGAGATGTGTATAAGAGACAGCGTTTAATGACTCTGGGTAAAGTGAGTTCAGCAACTTCAAAGGTGGTAAAGCGCTCTTTACATACCGTACATTCCCGGCGGCGGCGGACTTGGTCGCCCTCGTTCGCAAGCCGCGAGTCTAAAACTCGTGTATCTTGCGCCGAACAAAACGGACATCGCATAGCTGATTGGCCTCAATAAATAGTTTTAATACAAGTGGTTGTTAAAACGCGCGATTCTATCTGAAAATAGGGTTATTAGCATGGTATTTATTGATAGTTCAAAGAATTGCGGCGAGCTAAGTGATAACTCTCAAAATTATTTATAACATATTAATCAATTTCGTTATTTATGTTTGCTTATGCGACATTTCTCAACGATAATCCGCCCCTGTTTTAACTTCTTACTATCGGCACGTTCACTTGTGATGCTACGGCGTATTTCTTTGTTGCTTATTGGCGTTATGTTTTGGTTTAACCAAATGGCATGTGCGTGGGCTGAGACTACGGAAGATTTAACCGATTTGCCAATAGAAGAATTATTAAATGTTGAAATACTAAATGCTTCAAGGTCAGGACAGAATGTGAGTACTGCCCCTGCGTCGATTAGCGTGTTAACGGCAAGTGACATTCGTGCCTTTGGCTGGCGTACCTTAGCGGAAGCCATGAATGCGATGCGTGGCATTTTTAGCGTGAATGATCGGAACTATAGTTATCTGGGGGTGCGTGGTTTTTGGCATTCTAATGATTATAGTTCCCGGATATTGCTGGCGATAGATGGACAGCGTATGAATGATAATGCGTTTGACGGTAGTTATTACGGTCAAGAATTTTTGTTAGATATGGACTTAATCGAACGTATTGAATTTATTCCAGGTTCTGGCTCGTCGGTTTATGGCACGAATGCGTTTTTAGGCATGATTAATGTCGTGACTAAAAATGGACAGGCCTTAAATGGCGCGCAAGTAAGTGGCGAAGCGGGCAGCTATGATAGTTATAAAGGCCGTTTTAGTTATGGCAAAAAATTAGCGAATAATCTTGATGTGCTTTTATCAGGCTCTTACTTCGATAGTGCGGGTGTGCCTAATCTCTATTTTCGTGAATTTGATAGTCCAGAAACAAATAATGGTATTGCGCAGAATCTGGACAGCGAATCAGCACAGCGTCTATTAGCGCGTGTGCAATATCACGATTTGACTCTGACAGCGGGTTATGTTGACCGTTTTAAGCAAGTGCCGACTGCGGCGTATAACGCAATCTTTAACGACCCTGGCTTTTTTACCGTTGATAAGCGTTTTTTTACTGCGGCTAAATATCAAACGCCTATCTCTGAGGTTTCGTGATTAATTGTAAGAGGGTTTTATCAAGGCTATGAGTATTTTGCTGATCAGCCTTACGATTATGGCGGCCGAGTTGTCAATCATGATGAGGTCAGTAGTCGCTGGTGGGGTGGAGAGGTACAGTTTAATACGCAATGGCGTTCCCATAAACTGATGCTGGGGTTGGAATATCAGTACGATGACCGAATACAGTTGGTCAATTACGACTTTGAGCCTTATGCACTTTATCAAAATAGTAACCGGCAAGGACACCGGGTAGAAGCTTATTTACAGGACGATATACAATTGTTGGATGATGTGATTTTTAGCGCTGGCGCACGTTTAGATTATCATCACATGCTAAAAAAACTGCAATTGAATCCAAAGTTAGGCTTGATTTGGACGCCAGGTAGGGATTTAACTTTAAAAGCATTATATAGCTCGACATTTAGAGCGCCTAACGCTTGGGAACGTGATTATCAAGCTGGAGTAAATAATGCGGCTAATCCTAATAATTACGAAGAGTTATATAGGAGTTATGAACTCATTGCTGAATGGCGACCACAAACCGATTTAAAAATCACCGGTAACTTCTTTCTAAATGATATTGAGCAAATGCTGGAACAAGAAGCATATCCTGTCATTGGTGTCTATGGTCCATTTGTCAATATTGATAATTACCGAATCTATGGTTTTGAAGCAGAAATTGAAAAACGCTGGGATGATGGCCGAATGTTTAAGCTGTCTTATACCTTTAATAAAATGAACGACTTAGAAGGCAAAGACCAGTGGGCGCAAGGTTCACCACAACATTTAGCTAAGCTCCATTATATTCAACCCTTGTTTAAGGGTCGCGTGTCGTTAGGTTTAGAAAACATTTTTATCAGTGAGCGTAAAACGCAGCAACAAGGTATGGCTCGTGCTTACGATTTGATTAATGTTAATTTAACAACCCAGCGCTTATGGCCTGGCCTGCAAGCATCGGTAGGTGTTTATAATTTGCTGGATAATCATTATGAGATGCTCGGTGGGGCGGGTTTTTACGACATTATTCCTGATAAATTGCCGATGAATGGACGGGAATTTCGGCTAAAACTACAGTTTACCTTTTGAGTATCAGAGAAAAGAGGGTTGCTATGCACGATAACCTATATCTTAAACCTTTAAAACAGGTCGCTAAAGCAGCATTAACATGGGTTATTGTTAGTTTTACTAGTTTAGCCTATCCCACTAACCAACTGCCTGAGGCCGATTCCGCGCCTGATTTATCAAAGCTTAGCATAGAGTCGTTATTAGATTTGGATTTGCGTTCAGTGATGAAATCCTCGACGGGGGCTAAAAATGCGTCGGCTGCACTGTTTATTTTAACAGCCGATGATATTCGACGCTCCGGAGCGACTACTTTGCCTGAAGTATTAAGGCTAGTGCCGGGTATTAGTGTTGCGCGCATAGATGGTAATAAATGGGCGGTGGCAATACGCGGGTTTAATAATCAGTTTTCCAATAAATTATTAGTGTTACGTGATGGGCGTAGTTTATACACACCGATGTTTTCAGGTGTTTGGTGGGATCAAGAAGATGTTTTGCTAGAGGATATAGAGCGAATTGAGGTAATTAGAGGCCCGGGCGCGAGTCTTTGGGGCGCGAATGCGGTCAATGGTGTGATTAATATTGTCAGCAAAAAATTAACCGATAGCCAAAATGCGCTCATTTCAGCGCATGGTGGCTCTATGCGTAAAGGCGGTGGTATTCGCTATGGGGCAGATTTAGGCAATCAGGCTTATCTTAAAGTGTTTGGTCGTTATCGAGAATATGATGCATCGACGCTAAATGGACACAGTGATGATGCGGGCGATGATGGGCGGTTAAGCAAACTCGGTATGCAATTCGACAAGGCGTGGCTAGGCGATAAGCTAAGTCTTCAAGGTGAGGTTTTTTCTGGTTGGAGCGGTGGCGCTAATCAGGTCTCACCACGCGTGAATAGCTTTAACCAACCCGCTTTAGCGCCGCCTTATTGGTACGAGCAAGAAACAGATTTAGGGTTGTCGGGTCATTATCTGATGGCGCGCTGGCAGCATCAGTTCAGTGATGATTCCAGCACTATCTTACGTGCCTATTGGAATCGTAATGAGCGAAAATCTAGCGCTATTGGCGCACATTATCGTATCGATACAGTTGATATAGATTTTCAGCATAACTACCGTTGGTTTGAGCGCCACCAAATCGTATGGGGGTTAGGTGCGCGGTTAAATTTTAACAATACCGATAATAGTCCTTATCTTGGTTGGCTACCTAATAAGCGGCAAGATGAAATCTACAGTTTCTCAGTACAAGACGAGATTACGTTGCTGCCTGAACGTTGGAAATTAACGTTAGGCAATAAACTTGAGCATAACCCCGTGACTCATGATGAGTGGCAGCCCACTATTCGACTGGCATTTACGCCGAATGACCAACATACCGTGTGGGCGTCGGTATCAAGAGCGGTGCGTACACCGAATTGCTGTCTCTTATAC
>CAWUNX010000367.1:0-3860 GCA_963923905.1 uncultured Methylocucumis sp. | reverse complement strand
GGGTAAACTGTAAACGTTTGCTTGTAGTCTAGCCATACAAATGGTTTACTGGCTGTTATCAACAAAAAATTAAAATGGTGTGACTTAATTTAACAATGAAAAGATTTTTGTTACTGATGTTGGCGCTATGGCGTCAGCAGTTAAAACTCTACTTAATAGCCGCACTCGTTGGAGCAGGCTTAGGCATTTTAATTTTAGCACCGAGTTATAGCTTTATTTACTCGCAAGAAATCAATAGCGGTAGCCGCTTATCATCGCTTGAGTACATGCTAAGCCAGCTAAGCTCATTAGCGAATGGTAATTTAGCGGAAAGCCATCTTATTTTATTTTATGCCGAAATTGGCGCTATCTTAGGCCTTATTTCTGTCGGTATCTATGGCGCGTTGCACAAGCATTTATCGCGTATAGAGCAATTAAAAGTTGAGTTACAAAAAGACTTAATGAGTATTGTTGCCAAAGGCGAAGGGCCTTTATTAGAGTTTAAGTCCTCGTTTCGTTGGGATTTTGAGCAATCTCGCATCAATCGTAATTTAGAAACTATCGTACTAAAAACCTTAGCGGGTTTCCTCAACAGCAGTCATGGTGGCACGTTATTAATCGGCATTGCTGATAATGGCGAAGTGATAGGCTTAGAGCAAGATTTCAAAACCTTAAAAAAACCCAATCAAGATGGTTTCGAGCAATCGATAATGACCGCCGTATCGACGCAATTAGGCGCCGACTTATGCTCCTACATTCATGTGTTATTTCATGCGACCGAGGGTAAACAAGTGTGCCGCTTATTAGTGACGCCAGCACCTAGACCGGTATTTTTACAGCAAAACGGCGCGCCTAAACTCTTTGTTCGCACCGGCGGCGCAACCCGCGATCTCAATATACAAGAGGCGTTGGAGTATTATCAAATACGCTGGCAGAGGGAGAAATAGACCGATTGGGTGGAATATCAGCTACGGGTTTGGCGTTAGCAAAGTCCATATCAACGTAGCGGTCGAACAAGGGATCAGAATTGTTGCTCATAGCGTTTCCTTTGGGGTTGGTTGGCCTTCTATGCGGAAATTAGACGCAGATTATCGCCGCGTAGCGTCCTACCACGATTAGAATACGACCTTTGCTGCCCATGCCAAGCGTAATAAAGCGTTGCTCGCCATCAATATCGCTATCTTCACGAGTCAGCCAAGTAGAGTGGCCAACGCTTTTTGTGCCCACGCGGTTAACTTACCAAGCGGGACGGTTTGTAACCCCGTTCCAAACGTTTCAACAATGCCCAACGATGCGGCAGATCAATTTTTTGTTAGCCACTCCTTTTAAATTCTTGGCTTAGGATCAAGGTAGCTCCCAAAAAACGGAAAAGCGTTGCCCCTCCATCACCCTTGATATACCATGATTTTCACCAAACGTCTTTTTTTAATATTTGAGGTGTGCTATGAGCCTTGCCGAACAAGTCTATCAAACAGTTAAACCTTTACCTGAGCCTATTGTCCAGGAAGTTTTGGATTTTGCGCTGTTTTTGCGCCAGCGTGAAGACTCATCCGAATGGCAGAATCTTATGGTTGCCCAGACCAGTTCGTTTAAAGATTGGGATAACGTTGAGGATGAGGTATGGAATGATGTACCTGCCCTCTGATGTTGTTTTGTTGCCTTTTCCATTTAGCGACCTTTCGGCCAGTAAAAAACGCCCGGTCCTTATTTTGAAGGCGGCTAACCTTCAGGGGGATTTTTTAGCCGTACAAATAACATCCCAGACAGGTTACGAAAACGCTTTGGTGTTGCAACAAGATGATTTTATTCTTGGTTTGTTGCCTAAAAAAAGCTTTGTCCGTCCTGATAAGCTGGTTACATTGAATTACTCGCTGATAATTCAGCGGATGGGTACACTATCTGGTGATGCTTTTGCACGAATCCATGATGCCGTTTGTTTGAATTTGAATTGCTGCAAAAAATGAAGGGCAGCCAAGTAGAGTGGACACGCTTTTTGTGTCCACGCGGTTACCACCGATTTTACCTTATCGACGTGATGGACAAAGCCTATAAACACGTCGGTGGCTTAGGTAAACCAGCAATTTTGCAGGCGTATTTTAACGGTCCGTCTGGAAATAACTGGTGTAAATAACGGCTATTGCCTTTAGCATCGCCGAATTGCTTTTGAATCGCTTTGGTAAATACGCGGGCGTTGGGTAAATGTTTAAAGCTTAGATAATAGTCGCGGATAAAGTAAATAATTTCCCAATGCGCTTCGGTTAGCACTAGCTGCTCACGTTCCGCTAAACACTGCGCAACTTGCTCATTCCAATCGGCTGGGTTTTTTAAAAAACCTTGCTCGGCGGTGACTAGCTCTTGGCCGTTAACCATTAAGACCATGTTTGTATCAAAGGATGTGCGACTGCGAGGTTGACGAACTCTGGATAGTCAATCACTTGAATGTTTGGTGTGAGTTCATTAGCGGCTACGTTGGCTGCCTGTAAATCGGAGCTTAATGCATAACAAACAGCATACTGGCTTAACTCAGTCAGCGCTTGTCTATGTTGTCCAAGCGCTAACAGTGCGGTAACCGATGCGCCCATAAACAACACAGCATCTCCCGCGCTGATGCGGGCGAATAAAGTCGGGTTGACGGTTGTTTGGCTAATCAAGTGTAACATTACTGCGTGTCGGTAAGCTTAAGCCCGATAATGCCGGTAATGACTAAAAAAATGGACGCTATTCTTAGCCAATCGAACGATTCTTTAAATAACAACACCCCAACAATTGCGACGCCGACCGCACCTATGCCGGTCCAAACGGCATAGGCGGTACCAATCGGTAAATATTTAAGCGCGAGCATCAGCAAATAAAAACTACCTGCACCAAATACAGCGGTAGCGACGCTAGGCCATAACTTAGTAAAACCTTCATTGAATTTCAGGCTGAGCGCGAACAAAATTTCTAATAATCCGGCACTGAATAATAACAACCAAGCCATTATGCGTTTAAACCTAGTTTACCTTGAATAAAGCTAATAACATCAGTTAGCGGCAGCTCGATATTATCCTTAGCGGTTCTTGCTTTGTACTCAAACGTGCCTGCATCTAAGCCACGGTCGCTTAAGATAATGCAATGTGGAATACCGATAAGTTCCATGTCGGCAAACATGAATCCGGCGCGCACTTTTCTATCATCGAATAACACGTCTATGCCTTGGCTTAATAATTGTTGGTACAAAGCTTCAGTCGCTTCTTGTAGGCGTACTGATTTATGCAGGTTCATAGGGCATAACGCGACTTGAAACGGTGCTAACGCGGCAGGCCAAATAATGCCACGGCTATCGTGATTTTGTTCAATCGCGGCCGCGACGACACGGGAAATACCAATACCATAACAGCCCATTATCATGATTTGGTGTTTTCCGTCTTCATTAATAATACCGGCTTTCATAGAGGCACTATATTTAATGCCTAGTTGGAAAATATGGCCGACTTCTATCCCACGGGCTAGCGTGATTTCGCCTTGACCATCGGGACTTGGGTCGCCAGCTACGACATTTCTAAGGTCTTGAAACGCATCATTCGCTAATGCGGATTCGTAAATCGCGCGTAAGTCGTCGTTGGCTAGCCAATTACAACCACGATAATGGTAACCAGCTTCGTTAGCGCCGCAGACAAAATCGCTGAGTGTTTTCACGGCATTATCGAATAAAACATGGCTCGCTGCCGGACGTGGGCCTAAGAAACCTGGGACACAGCCATGATGGGCGCTAATTTCTTCTTCGCTAGCCATGCGAAAATCACCAATGAGTTTTTGGGCTTTGATTTCGTTGAGTTCGTGGTCGCCGCGTAAAAACAGGTTAAAAAACTCGTGTATTTCATTACCGTCATCATCTTTAC
>CAWUNX010000366.1:0-3881 GCA_963923905.1 uncultured Methylocucumis sp. | reverse complement strand
TATCGTCGGCAGCGTCAGATGTGTATAAGAGACAGGAATTAATATTCAGTGTGGATCCTCGCGTACCCGATAACCTAATTGGCGACTCTGGTCGCTTAAATCAAGTCATTATTAATTTGCTGAATAATGCCATTAAGTTTACCCATGAAGGCGAGATTATTCTGCGCGTAGCACTAGAATCGTCTGACAAGCATCAGATTTGCTTATTGATTTCCGTTAGCGATACCGGCATAGGCATTCCGCAAGCAAAACAGCAACTGATTTTTGAAGCATTTGCGCAAATCGACGCGTCGTCAACCCGCAAATTTGGCGGTACTGGCTTAGGTCTCTCAATTTCATCGCGCTTGGTACAACTGATGGGTGGGCAAATATGGTTAGAAAGCGAGGTCGATAAAGGTAGTACCTTTAGTTTTACTGTCAAATTAGAACAGCAATTATTACCAGATAACGAAACCGAGCTTAAACCTTACCTTGACGTCAAGGGACTGCCAGTATTGGTTATCGATGATAATGCCATTAATCTACGCGTATTTGATGAAATCTTACGCCATTGGGGCATGATTCCTACACTCGTTGATAACGGCTTAAGCGCAATTAACGCTTTAGAGCACAAAGCAGAACGAGGCGAAGAATTTGCCTTAATCTTACTCGATGCGATGATGCCATCCATGGATGGATTTATGGTGGCAACGCTGATTAGAGAAAATCAACGCATTAAGCCGACTACTATTATGATGTTGTCATCTGCTGACCGACCTGACGATTTAGAGCGTTGCCGAAAATTAGGCATTCATCTGTATATCCGCAAGCCCGTCAAACATTCTGAACTTTGGGCCTCTATTCAATCGGCGCTGAGCAAATCGATTAACCGCCCTTCTGAACAACTGGAAACCGTTAACATTAAGCCGCTACGCTCGTTATCGATTTTGCTAGCCGAAGATAACCCGGTAAACCGACACATGGCAGTAGTTTTACTGGAAGAACGGGGGCATAAAGTATGCGTTGCCGATAATGGTAAACAAGCATTAGCGTTATTAGATGAACAATCATTTGATTTAATCTTAATGGACATTCAAATGCCTATCATGGATGGATTTCAAGCCACTAAACTCATTCGTGAACAAGAAAAAACCACTGGACAACATATTCGTATTATCGCGATGACAGCGCATGCATTAAAAGGCGACCGTGAGCGCTGCTTAGAAGCAGGTATGGATGGCTACTTAGCTAAACCGGTTAAAGAGGAGGAATTATTAACCTGCGTAGAAAACTGGGCCTCTCCACGACAACAAGCGCAAACACAGACGCCGGATACGGTTGACTTAACAGTTTTAAATTGGCAGGAAGCATTAGAACGCTTGCGTGGAAGACTACCGCTATTAACAAAAATGGTGGTTTTATTTCAGCAACAACTACCGATATTAGTTGCCGAAATTACTACAGCCGTACAAACTCAAGATAGCGAGACTTTAAGACGAAGTGCTCATACGCTAAAAAGCTCCGCAAATAGTATCGGTGCAATACAACTCTCTATCATAGCCGAACAATTAGAACAGCAAGCGTTGGACATGGCTATCAGTACTTTTGACGACTTGCTACTTCGCTTGCAACAAGCGGTTGCAAATGTAACGCCAGTTATGACCAGCTTTTTACTGACTCATCACACCGAAAACTAATGCCTTAGTCGCAGTATGCCTCCCGATGCTAAAAAAATTCGACACGGATAAAACCCAAATCCTCGCTGTAGACGATAATCCTATTAATCTACTGGAGTTATCGGATTTTCTTGAGCAAGCGGGTTTTATCGTATTAAGCGCCGAAAACGGCTGTGCCGCTTTGACCGTCGCCAAGCAGCAACAACCTGACCTCATTCTATTAGATGTATTAATGCCAGATATGGACGGCTTTACCACCTGCCAACGGTTGAAAGCTGATCCGAACACCTCGGGTATTCCGGTATTATTTATGACCGCATTGACTGAAACCGCTGATAAGGTCAAAGGCTTTCATGCAGGCGCCGTCGATTACATTACCAAGCCTTTTCAATATGAAGAAGTGATTGCGCGGGTTCAAACGCATTTAACATTGCAACGACTCAAGCTAGAGCTGCAAGAAAAAGAACAGCGTTTATCGCTTATTTTTGACAATGCGATGGATGCCATTTTGACATTATCAGAAGCAGGACAAATTACGTTATTTAATAACGCTGCGGAGCACATGTTCAGATGTCAATCAGCGCAAGCGCTCAACCATTCCGTAGAACGGTTTTTATCACCCGAACTCAGCGCCATATTAGCCAAATTTAAACAAGGGATACCGGAAACAGCCGCATTATGGATTCCTGAAGGAATGAATGCTGTTCGTGCCGATGGCGAACATTTTCCCATCGAGGCGACTATTTCTAGGGTAGCCGCAGGCAACGAACACTTGTATATCATGATTTTACGCGACATCAAGGAACGGCAAGCACGGCAGCAAGCAGAAGCCGAATGCTATGTATTACGCGAAATTAATGATTACCTGCAAGAAGAAGTCGTAGCTAATTTTGATGGGCAAGAGCTGATTGGTTCGTCTAAAGCGCTAACGGCTGTCATGAAACTGGTTAGGCAAGTCGCTGATACCGAAGCAACAGTATTAATTACCGGTGAGACAGGTACTGGCAAAGAATTAATTGCCCGCGCTATTCATAATTTAAGCTCGCGTCACAACAAAGCCTTAGTTAAATTAAATTGTGCCACGATTCCTGAAAATCTAGCAGAAAGCGAATTATTCGGTCATGAAAAAGGCTCGTTTACCGGTGCAATTGCCAGAAAACTTGGGCGCTTCGAACTTGCCAATGGCGGAACATTATTCCTAGATGAAATAGGCGAACTCAGCTTAGATACCCAAGCAAAATTGCTTAGGGTGTTACAAGAAGGCGAGTTTGAACGCGTCGGCGGAGGTCAAACAATTAAGGTCGATGTCCGAATCATCGCGGCGACCCACCGCGATTTAGCATTATTCTCACAACAAGGTAAGTTCCGTGCTGATTTATTTTATCGGTTAAACGTGTTTCCGATAGCCGTGCCGCCATTGCGCGAACGCAAAGAAGACATTCCGTTTTTAGTCAGGCATTTTGTTACTAAGTATGCCGCCAAATTCGGTAAAAAAATTGTCGCTATCCCTGAAAAAATGCTAACAGAATTAGAATGCTATCCATGGCCTGGCAATATCCGCGAATTACAACATATCATTGAGCGGGCCGTCATTCTATCAAACGACAGCCAATTAGCTTATGTTACCTGTATTAATCCAAGCCCCATAGAACAAACCGTATCCTCAGGCCTTGTTACCTTAGAGCAAGCCGAACGCGACCATATTTTAAAGGCGTTAACAGCAACATCATGGCAAATTGCCGGTGATCAAGGCGCAGCACAATTATTAGGCGTACCCTCGACAACACTTAGATCAAAAATGGAAAAGCTGAGAATCAAAAAACCAGACAATTTGTAAAATTATTGCCAGCAAACAATCTGAATTCCTCTACCGACCATCGCACTATCCATCAAATACGGTATTTCGTAACCATTACGAAATACCGTGTCGATAAAAACGAAAATCACAGTATCTGTTAATTGTTTATCAGGCTTTATCGAGAAAATATTTATATTTATCATAGTATTATAAATTATTTTGCCTGCAAGAAAAATTTGGCATCTCCGTTGCAATAAGTCTAATGTGGTTCGAAAGCACAGGTTTAACTACGATAAGCAAGCAACTTCGTGGCTACCGTCGTTTGAAATCTTGCTTTCAGCCCAAACACACACTAAATCACAAACAGACTAAAGGCAATACCGTTCGGCATGATTACTGAGTGGCATTAATAATTTCAACCACACGAG
>CAWUNX010000365.1:0-3891 GCA_963923905.1 uncultured Methylocucumis sp. | reverse complement strand
TCGTCGGCAGCGTCAGATGTGTATAAGAGACAGGCGTAAACCGATTAAATCTAATAAGGGTTGCTTAGGATTGTTTTCAATCCAATACAGATTTTTTACTGCGCGTGTTAATGCGACATACAAGGCGTTAATATAAAACTTATAAATTTCTAGTGATTTATCGGTTTTATCTTTACCACGCGAATATTTTAAATCACTCAATAAATCAGATGCTTGTACGCCTTTAGTAATTTCCCGATAGCGCGCTTCTTCTTGGCTTAAAAAGTTATACAAAATAATATTTTCATATTCCAAGCCTTTTGCTTCTTGAATAGTAAAAATTAGCGGCGTGCCAAAATGTCGCTGTGCTAACGGTTTTTGCTCGGCTGTCATCACAATAACAGCAAACAACGTTGAGGCGCGGGTTTTAGTGTCTAATTCGTTGCGAATGCCATCGGTATCTTGCAAAAACAACACTTCACCTTGCTGATGGCCGTTGCTTTCGACTAAATAATGACTTTCTTTATCGATAGAACCAAAACGTAGATTCTTAATTTTTAAGATTCGATTAGCGATGTCAGTAACTTGTGGCGAATTACGATAATTGGTATTTAAAACACGGATTAAATCCTCGCTGGTGTCTAAGTCTTGTTGTTTATAAAACAACGACTTGACCTTAGACCATGAGAAGAAATTAGGATGTACGATTTGGTTAGAGTCACCGCACAAAATGAAATCGCGATTATTGCGCAAGGCTTTTAAAATTAAATACAACTGCACATTGGTTAAATCTTGCACCTCATCAACGACAATAAAATCATAGCTCGGTGTAATGCGCTCTAAATATTGATGGCTAATGATGTTAGTGTCATACAACGCGTTATCGCGTAAAAACGGTATATATTTATCAAACAAGTCATATACCACCTCGCGTTCTTCGGCTAAAAAAATCGACTCTTTTACACCGAGTTGTAAATAATCACTACGGCTTAGCCAGCTTTTATCGGTAGCAGGGCCTGTGATGACGCCGCGAAACTCTTCAAATACCTTGTGCGCATCTTTTAACGCATTATTTTGTCGTAAGCGGTTAAACCATTGCTGAAAGGCAGCAAAACTCACTGGCTTGCCGTCTGGAACGTGAATACTTTCCAAAAACTCTTGGAACGATAAAAAATCGATTTGTTGATCGGTATTGTCATAGTCATGGGCGTAATATAAATCGCGCGAGTTCTTTACCAAGTACGCCGATTGCGTGACATATAACACATCGCCAATAGCATGTTTCATTTTTTCCAGCGTTAACGCTGTCTTACCACTACCCGCTGATCCAATGACGATTAGCGGTGGTTGTAACTCGTACACCGCGTGTTGATAGTCGTCAAACGAAATAATCTTATCGAGTAAATTAAAATGCGCTTGCGCCGGGTTTAAGTACGGTAATATTGGCGCAGTCTGACCATCGGCATTGCTTAATAGCGGAATTTTGTCTTCATCTATCTCACCCGCTTGCCGTAAAAAACGCGAATTTTCGTAGTCATGATTTTTAATAAACTCTAATATCAAACCATAGCGTTGTTGTTGATGCTCGTAAATCGAAAATAATAACCGGTCCCGTTGATTTAACTTTGCACGGTACAAGTTTTCGCCAACTTTCTTAACCTCGGCGGACTTAAAATCATCGCATTCCAAATATTTTTTAAGTTTAGTAAAGCCTGGAATCGTTTTCGGGTCTAATTCGTTATAAATCAATATGTGCATAACGGCTACTTATTACGCTAATCAACAAAATTGTCATTGTAACGGTTAATCTTTTGATAATCACACTTAGCAGTTAAAAACAGTGTCGTAGCCACATAGCGTTTTCCTTAACAACGCGTCGAACGAGTTCTAAGAAGGTTACAAAGTAGTGTGATTAATTACCAAAGCAATTGTTTTGTCAGTAAAACTAGTTAAAATCAAGGTGGGTGTTAGATTGTTTCATGGCTTACATTTCGTTATATCAAGGCGAATAGCATGACTCGAGATAACGCTTAATGCGTTGTAAATACTGTAGTTCCACTGGAGGTTATGATGGCAATTTTCAAAGGCGACAAGAATGACAACACAATAAATGGCAGAGTATTGGAGAGTGATACTCTTTTAGGCTACGCGGGTAATGATGTCTTATCCGGGCAAGGCGGGGATGATAAATTACTCGGCGATATAGGCAATGATACGCTTGACGGCGGGCAAGGTAACGATACGCTAGATGGCGGAACCGGTAGTGACAGTCTATCGGGCGGCGTAGGTGATGATCGTTATATTGTTGACAACAAAAACGATCAAGTTATAGAACTTGATAATGAAGGCATTGACAGCATTCAATCATCGGTCAGCATGACCTTAGCAGCGAATATAGAAAATCTCACGCTAATAGGGAGTAGTAAGCTCAATGCTATAGGCAATGAGTTAGATAACACATTAATTGGTAATTCTGCTAGCAATACGCTACAAGGTAATGAGGGTAACGATAAGTTAGATGGTGGTTTTGGCAATGATGTCTTATTAGGCGGTACTGGGGACGATACTTATGTGGTGAGTAGCAAAGGCGATAAAGTCATTGAGTTAGTGAATAGTGGTATCGATACAGTATGGTCAAGCGTTAGCTTTGCCTTGCCAGTCGACGTGGAGAATCTTGTCCTAGCCGGTGGTTTGTCTGCCCCTAATGGTGTTGGCAATGCGTTAAATAATCTCATCACCGGCAATGCCGTGGGTAACTTACTTAAAGGTAATGAGGGTAATGATACGTTAGACGGTGCTACGGGTAGTGATGCGTTGTATGGCGGTGTTGGTAACGATTTATTGCAAATCAAAGACTTTAATTATGATATTGTTAATGGTGGTGGCGGCAAAGATGTCTTAGAAGTAACGGGACAATATGAATTGCTCAATTTGTCGGCCTCAACAGGTACGATTAGCAGTATAGAAGGCATTAGGTTCACCGGCGGTGAAACCGTGCTCATGTTGAGTGCGCAAAGCGTACTTGATCTCAGCGGTAACGACACGCTGACGGTTAATGGCATCAATAGCGGTACAGTGTTTTTAGGCGCAGGCTGGCAAGACGATGGGCTTATCAACAACCGGCACTCGTATTCTCAGTTAGGTGCGACGGTTAACGTAGATACCGACATCAACGCCGTCATTGGCACGATAGTCACGATTTCCGATGCGACGACTGCCGCACAAGCAAGCAGCCAATTTACTAGCGGCGTTGAAGTCATCGCGGTTGATTTTGGTGGGTCTAAATACAATTTACTCCCTAATAGTATCGATTTAACCGGCTTTGGCCCTGAAGATTTCATAGTGATTACCAGCCGCGACGGTCAACTAGCAGAGCGAACCAATTCCACGCGTAACACCGGCAACTCAACAGCTAAATTCGTAAGCCAAGTTGTTACCTTTTCAAATTTTTTCTCCACATTCGGCAGTACGCAACGCACCACAATAAGAGACAAAATGTCTTGGAATGCCTCAGGCAGTGTGGTCAATTTGCATTCATCTTCGGTGCGTAATAGTGGAGCCAGCTCTGGTTCGGTGCAAATCATTGGCTTGCCGACGGGGTTAGATGGGGGGCATGTTCTCTTTGTTTAAGATAATATTCTAGTCTCATCCAGACAGTGCTTTTGAGCAATACTGATGACTAATATTCAAAGCACAGGGATGTGCTTGAGGCCTTGTCATTTATGATCTCTGGATTTCGGCAATTCTTTGTTAAATTGATTTACCCAGTATCTGATTAGCTCGCATTTGGATGAAATTTTCAATTTTGCCTGCTAATTCAGGTTGTTTTATAAGGAGTTGCGAAACCTGAGTCTTTTCTTGCAAAACTCGCGTGACTAACTGTCTAGCGACATCTTCAAGTCCTGCTTGTGC
>CAWUNX010000364.1:0-3907 GCA_963923905.1 uncultured Methylocucumis sp. | reverse complement strand
GGCAAATCGATGTACCCGATGATTTTGATCGAATGGGCGAAAAAGAGATTGCGCAACAATTTGAGGCTGGCACATGAAGCTGTTACTGGACACCCACTTGCTCTTATGGGCTGCGCAAGGTTTTGACTATTTGCCGCCAGATGCTCAAACGCTCATGAGTGATCATGAAAACGAATTGTTATTCAGCGTCGCTAGTTTGTGGGAAATTGTGATTAAATGCGGCTTAGGACGTAATGATTTTAAAATCGACCCAAGTATCTTTAGGCATGGTCTGCTAGAAAACGGCTATAGCGAACTCCCTATCTTTAGTGAACATGCTTTAGTAATCAGTATGTTGCCGCCCATTCATAAAGACCCATTTGATCGCCTGCTTGTTGCCCAAGCTATTGCTGAAGGCGTCACTCTCCTAACTTCTGATGCTCATGTCGCACAATATCCAGGTCCTGTGCGGCGCGTTTAACGAATTGCCACTCAACATAAACTCTCACACCGTATTTTTCTCATTTAAACTTCCTAGTTAAGCCTTCAACGGTTAACATATTTAAAAGCCTTATACCGCCGTGTATTCGGCTCATCATTTCCCATTCACTTAAAAACACTATGAAATTAGCAAAATCTTCTCAGTTCCCACCTTGTCCAGGTCCTGTTGTTACCATCGTATTAGACGGTGTAGGCATTTCGCCACGCGAAGAGGGCGATGCGGTTAAAACAGCGCGCACCCCGACATTGGATAAACTAATGACCACCTACCCAATGACTTCATTGCGCGCGCACGGCACGGCAGTCGGTATGCCCAGCGATGAAGACATGGGCAATAGCGAAGTCGGTCATAATGCCTTTGGTGCAGGCCGTGTTTTTGCCCAAGGCGCAAAATTAGTTGCGGAATCCATTGCCAGTGGTCAGTTATGGCAAGGCAAAGCGTGGCATGAAATCGTTGCCGCCGCTAAACAAGGTGGGGGTTTACACTTTATCGGCTTATTCTCCGACGGCAATGTGCATTCTCATATCGACCATTTACGCGCAATGCTAGAACAGGCTAAACAAGAGGGCGTAAGCAAAGTACGTTTACATATCTTATTAGATGGTCGTGATGTCGGCGAAACGTCAGCACTCGACTATGTTGACCCGTTTGAAGACTATTTAGCACAATTACGCAGCGAGCAATTTGATGTAGCCATTGCGTCTGGCGGTGGCCGCATGACGATTACTATGGACCGCTACGAAGCCGATTGGTCTATGGTTGAGCGCGGTTGGGACATCCATGTACGAGGCCAAGGCCGACAATTTGCCAGCGCCCATGACGCGATTACCACCTACCGCACCGAACTCAACGTGATAGACCAAGACTTACCCGGCTTTGTGATTGCTAAAGACGGCCAAGCGATAGGTAAAATTGTCGATGGCGATGCCATAGTATTGTTTAACTTCCGTGGCGACCGCGCGATAGAAATTTCCCGCGCATTTACTGAAGAGAACTTTACCCCGTTTGCGCGCGGCCCACTGCCTAAAATCACTTATGCCGGCATGATGCAATATGATGGCGATACTCAGACCCCGGCGCGCTTTTTAGTTGAGCCACCTACGATAGACCGCACACTAGGCGAATATCTAGCAAAAAACGGTGTGGCACAATACGCGATTAGCGAAACGCAAAAATATGGTCATGTCACTTATTTCTGGAACGGCAACCGTTCGGGCAAGTTTGACGAAACTTTAGAAACTTATGTCGAAATCCCTAGCGATGTCGTACCATTTGAACAACGCCCGTGGATGAAATGCGCCGAAATCACCGATGCGTTGATTGCTGCAATTCGTAGCGGTCAATATCGTTATTTGCGCGTGAATTATGCCAATGGTGACATGGTGGGTCATACCGGTAATTTTGAAGCTGCTGTTACAGCCATGCAAGGCTTAGATATACAGCTCGCGCGCTTAATACCGGTCATCTTAGCGGCACAAGGCACGGCCATCATCACCGCCGATCATGGTAATGCTGATGAAATGTTTGAATTGGATAAAAAAGGCGCGGTTAAACGAGATGCTGAGGGTCGCACGAAAGCCAAAACCGCACACACATTGAACCCTGTGCCATTTGTACTGGTATCGGCCAATCCTAGCTATCAATTACGCTCTGATTTAAGCGCGCCAGGCTTATCGAATGTTGCAGCTACCGTGTTAAATTTATTAGGCTTTGAAGCACCCGATGATTACGATGCAAGCCTAATCCAACCTCTGTAAGCAAATAATACATACGATTCAGGCCGATATGACTCGGCCTGAACCTTACAAGACGTTTATGCAATCTCGTTTTATAGGTATTTTCGATTCTGGTGTGGGCGGCTTAGCGGTTTATCGCGCGGCGCGTGAGCTGCTGCCTAATGAAGCGTTTGTTTATGTCGCCGATTCTGGCTTTGCCCCCTATGGCGACCGCGAACCTGGCTATATTGCTAGTCGTGTCATAGAAATCACCGATGCCTTAGTCAAATCTGGCGCACTCGCTTTAGTGATTGCCTGTAATACCGCAACAGTAACCACCATATCTGAGCTAAGGGCTAAACATGCATTGCCTATCATCGGTATTGAGCCAGCAATTAAACCCGCTACTGCGCTAAGTGTAACTGGCAAAATCGTCGTATTAACTACGCAACGTACCGCCGAAAGCGACGCCGTGGCACGTCTATGCCAACTCTACGGCAACGACTCTCATATCGTGTTACAAGCATGTCCAGGCTTGGCAGATTATGTTGAAGCGGGGGAAGTCGACAGTATAGAGGTTAACGAAATGCTTAAGCAGTATTTAGCGACGGCCATAGCAATATCGGCAGACGTGATTGTGCTCGGTTGTACCCATTTCACATTTTTAACGGCTCAAATTCAACGCTTAGTTGGTCCTGATGTGACGATTATTGAACCGTCAACAGCCGTCGCACAACAACTGGCTAGACAACTGACATTGGCATCACCTTATTTAAACCATGCAGCTTGCGCAACCGAGCTGTTTTACACGACGGCCACGTCATCGAGTACGGTGAGTGCAGTGATGTCTAAGTTACTCGAACGCCCTATCGACGTGTTAACCGCTAATCACCTGGGCTTGGTATGTCGTTGACGATCCCCCGCAGCCAATGCGACTGTTTAGAATCTATTGAACCCAACACTCAGTTACTTTTTTAAACTGAATAGCTTAGCTAGCACTTGCTGGCGAAATCCTTTATCTTTCATTAACAACATCCCTAAGCTGAGTGTTTGAGCAGAACCATAATCGACTTGCTTCATCTCTGAATAAACAAACTGAGCACGCTCCATTTCGCCAATGCCAATAAAATACCGCCCGATTAAAAAGGTAAAGGACATAAACTCTGTTATATGAAAGTGCGTTCGCTCAGGATACAGCGATTTTAAATCAAATTTGTAGTCAAAAATTTCCGCCACTTTAGCGTAGTTTTCTTGCCTGATATACGATTCCGCATAGTTAATACGAGCGAACAAATAATTGGGAAAGCGTTGGTAAGTTTCTACTACTAACTCATCAACTCGCTTTTCGTCGCCCAACTTACCATAAACAGCGCAAAGATAATTATACAATTTAGGAATATCAGGATATTGAGGTATTAAATCGAGCAATTGTGACAATGCTGCTTTAGCATCTGATTGAATTAAATAATAAACAGCGTCCATTTGCTCACGTATTTCAATGGGTATGATTAAATCATTTTCATCCAAAATAGGCTCTGAAGTAACAAAGTATTCTCCCAACTTTAGCGATGTAGATTTTTTTCTTCTCGCTAAAGAGGTTGATTTTTTAGCTTTAGATTTGGTTTTTGACCGCTTTTTTTTCGACATAATAGTATTCTGTTAACTTTGAATGTAATCGGCAAATCCCATCCCTAGGATTTGCCCATATCTG
>CAWUNX010000363.1:0-3921 GCA_963923905.1 uncultured Methylocucumis sp. | reverse complement strand
TCGGCAGCGTCAGATGTGTATAAGAGACAGGTTACGACATGCACAAGAACTCAACCAACTAAAAGTTTATTATCAACCGCAATTAGACATAGAAACGGGGCAAATCATAGGTGCTGAGGCATTATTACGCTGGCAACATCCCATTTTAGGCATGGTCCCACCCAATGAATTTATACCAGTCGCAGAAGACAGTGGTCTTATTATAGCCATTGGTGAATGGGTATTACGGACGGCGGTTAAACAAACCGCAAAATGGGTTGAGCTGGGTCAAACAGGCTTTATCATCGCAGTCAATTTATCGGCGGTGCAATTCAGACACCCGGATTTAGCCACTATTATCACTGGGATTTTGCACGCAGAAGGCTTAAACCCTAACAATTTAGAGCTAGAATTAACTGAAAGCACGGCGATGCAAAACCCTCAAAGTGCAATATCGACGATGCGCAGCTTAACGCAACAAGGGATTCGCGTTGCTATCGATGACTTTGGTACAGGCTACTCATCATTAAGCTATTTGAAAAAACTTGACGCTTATAAGCTAAAAATTGACCAATCGTTTGTTCGAGACATCTTAACGGATCCCGATGACAAAGCGATTGTGACGGCTATTATCGGTTTGGCAAAAAGCTTAGGACGCCAAACCATTGCCGAAGGCGTTGAAACACTAGAACAAAAAGAGTTCCTACAGCAACAAGGTTGCGCGCAATTCCAAGGCTATTTGTTTAGCAAACCCATACTTGCTGAGCAATTTGAAGCATTACTGATTAAACAATTGAATTAGCAACCTACCCGCTATTTCTCACGTAACCACCAAACGCCTGCATCATCGAGTAAATCCTGCTTTAACCAATTATGCAACGTTTGATAATCTAACGCATAAATAACCGGACAGACCGTAATAGGCGTTTGTTTTCGCTCAACAGCGCTTAACCAAGCCTCCCAGGCTATGATAGCCTGCTGGTCAAAACGCGGGTCATCATAGTGACCCATGGCATAGAGCATCGTCGGTTGATTTCGACCTTTAACGCAAATTAAACCTAAGCGCCGAACAACAATACCCATCGTAGTAGCTATATCGGCCAGCATTTGCGGAATAATGATTTCAGTATTGAACAAGCGCGTTAACGTTTCCATTCTCGACACTAGATTAATAGGGTCGCCTAAAATGCCAAATTTACGCACGCCTTTATTCGGCCCTAAATCTCCCATAGCGGCTATCCCCACGTTAACCGCAATCCCGGCATCAATGGTTTGAGCAATTTGCTGTAACACCTCAACCGTAAATTGTTCAGCGTAGCGCTCTGCTACGGTAGCAAAAAACTGTTGTTGTAATGCCGATAGCTCCAACGCTGCCATTAAGGCATTTTTATAAGTCAGTTGCGTATTCTGTTCATTCACCGGCCAGTAATAACACACCATATCGCCCACATAGCCCTCTAACCAACCATTATATTTGCTATCCAAAATTAACGATGTTTCATTTAAATAATCATTCATTAAATTAAACAAGCTTTCTGGATCACGCAAAATACCAGTAATATTCGTGTAACCCTCTAAATCGCTCATCAGCACAACGACTTGTTGGCAAGTGTTGCGCGACATTTGATTAGGTTTCATCGCAATCAACAAATGATAAATCTGTTGTGGCATATATCGGGTCAACAACTGGCCTTGCCGTAAGCCAATGACAAAACGCATCGTAACTACTTCAAGCGTAGCGGACAAAAACACCGCAAGACCCGCTGTTACCGGCCAAAGCTGCACAATAGGATTCAGCCAGCAAAGGCCTACTAACACCAAGAACAAACCCAGCCCTAATACCCATAGCTTAGCGGGCCTTAACCAAACAGCGGTAGCTACCGTTGCAAGCGCAATAATGAAAAACATTAACTGATTGACCCAAGGCATAGGTCTACGCGGATAATCTTGATTTAACAAGGTTTCTACCGCATCCGCTAAGAACTGGGCCCCTGGCGTCAGTTGCTTAGGGCTAAAAAAGGCATTTGTCATCGCAGTAATGACGGTATCGGTGACATCAACGGGCGTCGTCACCTGAAAAATGACGGCTTTGTCTTTAGCAAGGCTCGCCATACGCATTGCATCGGTTTCTGAGCAAGAAGCTAGCTGACTGAGTGGCAAAAACGCATACTGCTCTGTTGTTTGCACCGCATAAAGCGGTCTGCTTAAACGAATTCTTAAACACGAGACATCGCCATCACAGACGTCTTGTGCATTAACATCGCTTAATGTCTCTTGTAAACGCTGATTAGCCACCGAGGCAGCAAGCTTAATCGCTGCATGATTAGGACTTAAATCTAACCAGCGAGCAATAGGGCTTTGTCTTGTCACCAAGCGATCAGAGGCTTCTAAACCCGTTGCGAGGTTAACAAAATCAAATAATAAAAAATCAGGTAAATGCTGTTGATTGATAGGAAAAGGACCTAAACGAAAATGGGCTAACGCCGACTCATTCATTGATAACGGTGCGCGACCTTTAGCACTAGGTAAGATTTCACATTGATTAGCTCCGGTCACCATGCATTCTGGCTTTGACCAGGCTACTTCACCTTTAGCTTTAATACACGCAGCATAAGGCATTCTTAACTCTAGCTCTTTAGACACCCTAGCATCGAGAAAAATATCTTTGGCTCCGGCAGCGACTAAGCGCTCTGTCGCCAACGCAAATAGCGGCAACGCTTGCAAACGCGAGACTTCCATAGGAATGTCGTCATCCATCACGACGACCACGACATAACGCCAGCGACTACGTGCTTGTTTTACAATCGCAGCATCATGTAGCCAATAATCCAAGCGCGTATCAAATAAACCATCTAACACGCTGCCCACCAGCATGGCGACTATCACAAACCCCATTAATAAGCGAAGGCTAGGGGCATCGGTCATTAACTTAGAACCGCTTGTTTAAACGAATGGTTTTAGCTAAGCGCGGATAAGTTGCACTCTTTACTACCGAAGTTAAGCATTCCAACCAATATTTATCATTACTTTCACGACTTGATAATTGATTGGGCGCAGGCGAAACGCTTGTGACGACACCATCAAGCACTTGCCAACTTAAATCAACCGCTCTAGCGTTAGGATTAACGCTACGACATAAATCAATGTCTAATTGCATCGTTTCCACTACGCTATCAACATCAATCGTCTCTGCCGCCAACTCAGTATCTAAGCCAGCTAGATTAGGCTCATTCAGCATCGGTAAACCGCGAACTTTCACGGAAGTTGTTCTATCTTCAAATCCTTGGCTAGCTTCTGTCAGCGCAGCAAGTACACAAACAAGCAACGGCTCATGAGTTTTAGGCTCGGTACATTGCAATTTATTATTCTGCCATTCACTACACGTCTCTAGTCTTGGGCTAATCCACGGCTGCTTATCTTGATTCACCTGCAACCTAATCTTAGCAGGCGAACGATTTAGACAAATGCCTTGATGAGCGTCAGTGGTTACAGTTTGGCTCTTAAACCATAAACGCGCGCCGGGCGATAAATCAAAAACAGCACCTAAACTAACACTATCCGCCTGCCCGCAGCGGTTATCGCTCACAGTAACGCCACTGCTCTTGTTACTCAACAACCGAACAACCCCACAGTCTGCCGCCATGCCACTGTTGATTTTCATCAATAACAAAAACAGCCCGCTCCATACCCAAAAATTCTTAAACATATTTGCTCCTAGCATGATAAATGTTGTGATTGATAAGCCATGCTCTAACATCTCACTGACCATTCAAGCCAACAAAAAAGCTCCCATGCCTTAAAGCCCGTATTAATGAATGTGTCGCTTTACAAAAAGCTTCCAGTCACGCCAGTTTCTGGAAACTAAAATAATAACGGCACAAAGCTATTTGGCGTTGGTGCATAAATCATCAAATAGTCTAAACTAACTCTAAAGTTCAACTG
>CAWUNX010000362.1:0-3941 GCA_963923905.1 uncultured Methylocucumis sp. | reverse complement strand
TACCAATAATTCACCTGAATGAGTTACTATCAATTAACAGGTGTCGCCCACTACCAAATCGGATGAACCCCATTTTAGCTTTCGCGAAAAAACCTGACGCACCTATCTGTTAGATTAAAAATTACCCGCCTAAACGGCGTAACTATTGCAGAACACAAGCACGATGGGTCACAAGGGCCTTGCTCAGATGCGCGCTTTCCAAAAAGAGGCATAGCGCGTTCTTCATATTGCAACTAGTTCGTCGAGGTAAATACATTAACAGCATCTTGCCAGCCTATGCCGACCAGCTTATTTTGAACAGGCCATTTGAATGCGCCATCATAGGTTCCTGCGAACTTGTAGAAACGAAGATTACCATTGCTCTCAACGCCATAGATATTGCCATCCTCGCCAGGGAAAACTTTGATGTAAGAACCCCAACCCGTTCCAATTCGTTTTCCGCCCACGATAAAGTTAACTGAGTTGTTAAAAGGCTCTGTATGACGGTAAAAAAACAACTCCCCAGTCGGATTAATGCCGTAAATGGTGTTATTTTCCCCCGCAAAAACTGTACTGAAAGTATCCCAGCCTGCGCCTATTTTTAAGCCATTGATGGGCACACTGTTTGGCGCATTGTTAACGCCATTAAATGTGCTGGTAAACTTGTACAAAAGTAAATCTCCAGTCGTTGTAATGGCATAAATGTTATCGTTATCGCCAGCAAAGACTTTGGTAAAGTCTTGCCAACCATTGCCTATCGTCACATTTTGCACAGCCCAGCTCGCTGCACCATTGTCAGTGCCGGTATGCTTATAAAATGAGAGTAATCCATTGGGTCTAATAACGTAGATTGAGCCGTTTGGTCCGGAAAACGTTTTATTGGCGGTTTCAAACCAGCCTGTGCCAATTTGTTTTGCCTGGATAGGCCAGGCATTCTTGCCGTTGTATGTGCCAGTGTGTTTGTAGTACTGCAAGCTACCATCATTTTTGATGACGTAGACGGAGGTTGCCGCCGATGCTAAATAGCTGGCGCCAATTGTTGCAGCAATGGCTAATAGTTTTAATGATGTTTTCATTGGTTATCTCCACGTAAATCACTCGCAGCAAAGCAAAATGGTTGCTGCGATTAACTAAAATATGCTTTGTATGTTGTGGTTAAACTAGCTAGCAATATAAGTTTTATACACTAACTATACCGCTATCAGCATAAAAGCGAGCTTAAGACTTAAAGCAATGCTTCAGTTCTGCCGTTTGCTATGCCCTACGTCTTGGTGATGAATTATGTTGAGAATGGTTGACTTTGAAAATACAACAGAGGTTATATAACTAAAGTCATAGATAAATAATGTTGCAATCGGGTTATGATTTGTGCTTATCAAAGAAGCAAACAATCCATTACCCGAACAATGACCTAGAGGCATAAAACATGCTTTCTGTAGAACAAAGATTTCATAAAGAAATTGAAGTGGAGCAATTGTGGGCGGTTACAGAACATGGCGGTTACGTGTTCGCGTCCATGCTATTGGTTTCTTCTACCTTGATATTCGGGCTTTGGACAAGTGCTTCTCACGAACGACTGGTAGTATGGTTCGTACTATTAACGGTGATTAATTTACTGAAATGGCTAACCTTGCATTACTACTTTCACCATAAAGAGAGACTCTTAATCAATTTGGCAGAATTCAAGCGAGTCACACTGGTATTTGCGCTGTTAACGGGCCTATGCTGGTGCTGGTGCGTTGTTTGGTTTTTAACCCCCACTCAATCTGGCAATGCATTATTAATTGGCATGACCGTCAGCATTGAAATCATCGGGGCTATGTTGACATGGACGTCTTATGTTCCTGCGATTATTGCCATATCTTTACCACCCGCCATTCCGTTGATTGTTAGTATTTTTCTTGAGGGTTCGCCTATTTTCATCGCATCGGCGGTGGTTTTGGCTATTTTGACCTGCTTTGGCGTCACTAGCAGCAAAAGGCTGTCCGGTACGCATCGTCAAGCCTTGCTGTTGAATTTTGAAAATGTTTTGCTACGCCAAGAATCAGAAGAAAAATCGTTGTTACTGGAAACAACGTTAGAAAACATGCGCCAAGGCATTTGTATGTCAGACTCGGATGACCGCCTTAAAATGTGGAATCAGCAATTTGTTCACATGTTAGGTGATGCAGGTACACACGTAAAAACCGGCGCGAGACTGTCTACCGTGTTTGCGGAGGCGAATCCGCCTATTTTGCTCAATTATAAGATACGCAGCGAATATCGTTTACCGACCGGACAAGTGTTTGAGATTCAGCAAGCGGAAATGGCCGAAGGTGGCCGTGTATTGACGTTTACTAACATCACTGAGCTTACCTATAGGCAAGAAGCCCTAAAAAAAGCTCGCAAAGAAGCCGAACGTGCCAACGCCGCTAAAACTCGCTTTCTGGCCGCCGCTAGTCATGATTTGCGCCAACCTATTCACGCGTTGGGACTTTTTTTCGGTGAGTTATCTAATCGTGTTTATAACCCTGAAACCGCCAAAGTCATTGGTCAAATTGAAGACTCAATTACCGCGATTAATTCCATGTTGAATGCCTTATTGGATATTTCTAAATTAGATGCCGGTGTCGTGCAGCCAAACATAGAAACGGTTGAACTAGGTGAGCTATTGCTGCGCTTGCAAACAGAATTTCATGTCATTGCGTTAGAGAACCATAACAAGCTTCATACACGCCCTACACCTCTTGTAGTCAAAAGCGACCCTGTGTTGCTGGAAAGTATGCTACGCAATTTACTAGGTAATGCCGCACGTTATACCGAGCATGGCAAGATTTTATTAGCAGCACGACCTCGAGGTGAAATGTGCGAAATTCAAATCATCGATACTGGCTGCGGTATCCCTGAAGACCAGCTTGATGAGATATTTTTAGAATTCCATCAACTGCACAACGCGGCAAGGGATAGACAGAAAGGTTTAGGCTTAGGCCTATCTATCGTCAAACGACTTACTAAGCTGTTGGGACACGAACTAAAAGTGAAATCGCAAATCGGTAAAGGCTCTTGTTTCTGCCTTGTTGTGCCCAAAGCTCAACAGGCAGAAAAACAACAGGCGTCGGCTATCGCAATGACTAACCCTTATCTTATTGGTAATCGCCTGGCAGGATGCCGTATACTCGTTTTAGATGATGATGCGTTGGTGTTGCAAGGTATGCGGGGATTATTGACGCAATGGGGCTGCCACGTCATAACCGCGAGTAATCAAGCCCAAGCGTTAGCGCAATTAACCACCAACACGCAAAAGCTTAACTTGCTTATCATTGATTATCGTCTCGGCGATACGGTTTCAGGTCTGGATGTCGTTAACCAGCTCCAAACCCAATTAGGCTATAAGTTTGCTGTTTTAATCGTTACCGGCGATACCGATCCTGAACGCTTACGCGAAGCCAATGCCAGCGGCTATCCGTTGCTACACAAACCAGTGGTTGCCGCCAAATTAAGGAGCAGACTATTGAGTTTAGTTTCTTCGCTCTAAGAAGACAAATAACGGATCAGGAGTCATCAAACAGTCGGTTTTTTACTAGATGGTGCAATAAGTTCCCGCCGGGTTGCTTCAATGACGACTTCGGTGCGGTTATGAACATTTAAAATACGCATGATGGCAAAGACATGGAGCTTAACTGTGCCCTCAGAAATCGCCAATTCTCTAGCAATTAATTTATTTGGCAAACCTTTTGCGATACAGTTGAGTACTTCGGCTTGCCGCTTTGTCAATGCCACTGGTTGCTCTACATTTTGCAAAGACTCAGAAGCGATTACGGCTAATCCTTTTAATTTACCTAATAGCCTTGGCGGAATAGAGATGCCACCTTGTAAAACCAGGCGCATAGCCGATAGCATCTCATGACTATTGCAAGATTTTGGAATATAACCAATACCGTTCGGCATGATTACTGAGTGGCATTAATAATTTCAACCACACG
>CAWUNX010000361.1:0-3952 GCA_963923905.1 uncultured Methylocucumis sp. | reverse complement strand
CGGAGATGTGTATAAGAGACAGGTGGTAGACGACATTATTGCTAATCGTCTAAATCGCTAGAGCTTGCTTTTGCCTAACCTAACTAAGCTATAATCCAACCCATTGTGTTAACTGACTAAAGAACTCCCATGCGCGCGCAACTCTTCCGAACCAAGCATTATTTAGCTAACGAAAACGCCAGTCATGGCTTAAAACGCTGTTTATCGGCCTGGGACTTAACCTTTTTAGGGGTAGGCGCGATTATCGGCACCGGTATTTTCGTATTAACCGGCGTTGCGGCTGCGACACAAGCCGGGCCTGCTGTGGTCATTTCATTTATTTTGGCCGGTTTTGCCTGTGCGTTTGCAGCCTTGTCGTATGCCGAATTATCATCGGCGATTGGTGGTTGCGGTAGCGCGTATGGTTATAGCTATGTCGCATTTGGTGAATTATGCGCATTTATCATAGGTTGGGATTTATTACTGGAATACAGTATTGCCGTCGCGACGGTCGCTAATGGCTGGTCGGGTTATTTTTGTAATGCGTTAACCGCGATAGGGCTGGGTTTACCGGATAGTTTAACGAAAGCACCGGAGCTAGGCGGTTTTATTAATTTACCTGCATCGGGCATTATTTTGCTATTAATGACGCTATTAATCTTAGGCGCTAAACAAAGTGCGAAAGCCAATAACGCGATGGTGTTTGTTAAATTAATTACGATTACGGTGTTTATTGCTGTTGCCGTGTTTAATGTTCATCCGGAAAACTGGCAGCCGTTTATGCCGTTTGGTTGGTTTGAAACCCAAGCAGATGGTCGTACTACCGGTGTATTAGCCGGGGCATCGTTAGTTTTTTTCGCTTATGTCGGCTTTGATGCCGTTTCTACAGCAACAGAAGAAGCCAATAATCCACAACGCGATTTACCAATGGGGATTGTCGCGTCGTTACTGTTTTGTACGTTGATTTATATCATCGTATCAGGCTTATTAACCGGTGTGGTGAATTATACGCAACTCAATGTGTCCTCGCCGGTAGCTCATGCGTTAAGCCTGATTGGCGTGACCTGGGCATCTGCGTTGGTATCGACGGGTGTCATTGCCGGTTTATCTACCGTGATGTTGGTGTTGTATTACGCGTTAACACGCATTATTTTTGCGATGTCCAGAGATGGCTTGCTAACGCATTATTTCGACCATGTGCATCCTAAAACGCAAACACCGGTGCGCGTTATCGTGCTGACCGGCATTATCATGGCGTTAATTGCCGGTTTTATTCCGTTAAACGAGTTAGCCGAATTAGTGAATATTGGTACCTTAGCGGCGTTTGTGTTGGTATGTTTTGGCGTCATTGTGCTGCGCTTAACTAAACCTGAGATGCCAAGGCCGTTCCGCAGTCCCTTTAATTTGCTTTGTCCTATCTTAGGTGTGTTGTCGTGCTCAGCCTTAATGGCGTTTTTACCTGCGATTACTTGGCTGCGCTTTGTGGTGTGGTTGGTGATTGGCTTAATCGTGTATTTTTGTTATTCCATGCACCATAGTAAGTTGGCGGCTGAGCAATAAAATGACATGAGTGTAAAAGTACTGGGTTGCTGTCAAGCCTAGGTCATGCCGTTTTATAAGGCAGCACCGCTTGCTGACAAGGAAGTGGTGCAAATTCGGGGTCTTTATGTACCAACACGGCATGTTGTAATGTCGCTGTCGCGGCAATCCAGGCATCTGCGAGCGACAATCGATGGCACGCCTTAAATTCTGCCGCTTTTTCCAGCAATAGCGCATGTTCGTGAACCCATTCGATGGGGAGCGATAAGCACTGTTGATAGGCTAGGCGGCCTTCTTGCTCGCTTTCATCTTTCCAAACGCGGTAAAACACTTCCATTAACGACATAAAGCAGCCTAAACACTGCACGTTGCCTTGCTGTGCCGCATATAAAATTTCAGCGACTTGCTCGGCTCCTAACTCATTGTCTCTAAGCGTCAACAAGGCTGAGGTGTCCAGAAGATAACGTTTCATTCCTGTTCCCGGTCTTGTGCTCGTTCTGCTAACAGTCTAGCCGTTGTACCGCCTGCGCCGCGTCCACGGAATGCTTCAATTGGGTTGTTTTTAACCGGTATAACATGGATGCCGTGAGCATCAACAATCCATTCCAACCGATCAGAAGGTGATAAACGGAACTGTTGACGTATTTCAGCGGGGATAACGGTTTGTCCTCTAGCGGTAATGGTGCTTCTCATGAGTAGGTTTCCATTGAATTACGAAATAATATTTATAGTAATTCATCCGATTTACACTGTCTAATTCCATCTTGTGTTGTCATTTAACACTGACTGATAGGGTGTGTAACAGCGTTGTTTGCTTTGTACTGCTATTGTTTTTTCATAATTTATCTGCACGTTCCCTACGCTTTAACCCGCTATTTTAGCTTGATGGCGCTTGGATTTGTGTTTACTATTGCGACACCGTAACGTTGCGTGCAATCGAACATGGCAGAAATCCAAAACTGGTTTTTATGGGCGTTGTTATCGGCAGTTTTTGCTGCGTTAACCGCGATTTTTGCCAAGCTTGGCCTTGATGGTGTTGACTCGGATTTGGCAACGTTAGTCCGTACCGTCATCATTTTCGTTGTGCTTGCCGGTTTTTTGTATGCTACAGGGAAATGGCGTAATCCCTTTGAGTTGCCCGTAAGAACATGGTGGTTTCTAATCCTTTCAGGGTTGGCGACGGGGGCTTCGTGGCTATGCTATTTTCGGGCGCTGAAAATGGGCGAAGCTTACAAAGTCGCCCCGGTCGATAAATTGAGCGTTATTTTAGTCGTACTCTTCGCCGTTGCTTTTCTCAACGAACGCCCATCGCTTCGAGAATGGTTCGGGATTTTTCTAGTGGGCACAGGTGTCCTTATAATCGCTATCAAAAGATAGCTCAACAACCTCACTGCCCAGTTGGAAATTAACCGATGAATCCCATGAAAAAAATCATTGAAGCCCTTACTTATTTCATCCACCGCTACTTTATCTGGATGATTGTCTCGTCTTATCTCGTCGCTACGCTGCTGCCAGGATTTGGTATTTGGATGCGGGAAGTTCAATTGGGTAGTGTTATAGTGCAGCAAAACAAAATTGATGTTTCTTTGCCACCGCTGATGTTGTCACTATTGCTGTTCAACGCAGGTCTTGGCGTGAAATATCAGGAACTCGCGCAATTGGTGTATAAACCGCAGATGTTGTTAGCTGGGTTGGCAGGTAATTTAATTACGCCGATAAGTTTTATTGTGGGCGTTAGCTTAGTTATGGTTCTTTGGCATAATCAGGAAGAAGTCCAGTATATTCTTGTTGGGCTTGCGTTAGTCGCTGCCATGCCGATTGCTGGGGCTTCTACGGCTTGGGCGCAAAACGCCAATGGTAATCTTGTCTTGAGTTTAGGTTTAGTGCTGTCCACTACCTTGCTTAGTCCCTTATTTACTCCGCTCGTCCTCCATGCGGTCGGCTTTGTTACTACAGGTGATTACTCTGAGGATTTACATGAAATTGCCGCCAAGGGCGTGGTATCGTTTCTCGGCATTTGGGTTGTTATACCCTCGTTGCTTGGCCTGCTGACACAATCGGTTATGAGCGAGCAGCGACTTGTCGGCGCCAAGTCTGCTATCAAACTGGTCAACTATGTCATTTTGCTGTTGCTCAATTACTCCAATGCCTCGTTGAGTCTACCTAAGGCCTTGTCTCAACCTGATTTTGATTTTTTGGCTATTTTGCTGGGAATTGTAGTGGTTTTATGCTTGTCGGCATTTGCTACGGGCTATATGGTTGCGCGAATTTTTCATGCTAGCGAAACGAACATGGTATCGCTGATGTTTGGCTTGGGTATGAATAATAACGGTACAGGATTAGTATTAGTTGCGGTCGCGCTGGCTGACCATCCCGAAGTGTAACTACTCAGCCCGACCAAAAACCGCTATAGTAATAGCATGAAAATCAACCG
>CAWUNX010000360.1:0-3964 GCA_963923905.1 uncultured Methylocucumis sp. | reverse complement strand
CTAATAAGCTGGCGATGCTGGAAGCAAGCAGCCAACTTTGTAAAGGCTTCTTCATAATTATTTTCTCCTGATATTTTGTTATTCAACAAAATATTGAATT
Organism: uncultured Methylocucumis sp.; assembly: GCA_963923905.1. Classification (GTDB taxonomy): domain Bacteria; phylum Pseudomonadota; class Gammaproteobacteria; order Methylococcales; family Methylomonadaceae; genus Methylovulum. The sequence continues at coordinate 3,864 of CAWUNX010000360.1, read as the reverse complement.
GTTTTTTATAGACTAATATTAGTTTTTGGCTGAATGGTTTTTATCCCGTACTAAGCAGGGAATTTTTCATACCAAGTGCCTAGATTTAATGATTTTGGCTAAAAAGTCAATAATTAAAAGCAAAGGCTGATGCTGAATTAAGGCGCTGATGAACTAGCTTATTGTTTCCTAAATAACTTCGACTGAAAACTGTCCGTTATCACAGCTTAAGACCTGGCCTGAGCGCTCATTCCAAGCGGCAAGGACATAACGTTGGGCTAATCTGCCATCAACATTAAATTCATGCAATCCAGGTCTATGGGTATGCCCATGAATAAGACGCGAGCAGCTATAGCGCTCTAAGGTGGCGATAACCGTTTGTTGATTTACGTCCATGATGTCGTTTTGTTGTTTGCGCTTATGTAAAAAGCTACGAAAACGATACCAACGCGCAGCGACTAAACGCAGCCATAACGGTTTAGCAAGAATATTTTTTTGCCATTCAGGGTCGTGCGCTTTAACACGGAAGGCCTGATAAGCTGTGTCGTCGGTACATAACAAATCACCATGCATTAACAACGTGTGTTCACCTGCTAACTCGATAATATGGTAATCGGGCAACAAAGTAACACCCGTATCTTGACAGAAGCGCTGACCGATTAAAAAATCGCGATTACCAGGTTGTAGAAAAACGGCGGTACCTGATGCAGACAATTGACTAAGGTGTTGGCGAATCACTGCATTCGGCGCAGTAAAATCATCATCGCCCACCCAGGCATCGAATAAATCGCCTAGAATGTATAACGCCGATGCACGCTTAGCACGGTGTTGTAAAAAGTCAATAAAACGCTTAACGATGGCAGGCTTATCCAACCCTAAATGCAAATCGGATATGAATAAAACTTCGTTAGACACGTATCAGCCTGAAGAGAGAGGGATAAAAAGAAATAACGCTAAGGTTGGACAAAAGCTTTATTAATCCAACCCTGCATAAAATAATCGAAAAGCGTCAATCTATCATTTCAGCTTTTTCTATCACAATATCGGTTTTAGGAACGTCTTGATGCCCACCGCGATTACCCGTGGGTTGTGCCGCCATTTTATCAACCACATCCATACCAGAAACCACTTCGCCAAAAACCGCATAACCCCAACCACTAGCCGTCGGACTGGTATAATTTAAAAAGCCATTATCTTTGTAGTTAATAAAAAATTGTGCAGTCGCAGAATCAGGTACATTCGTTCTAGCCATGGCAATACTGCCACGCTTGTTGCTTAAGCCGTTATCCGCTTCATTTTTAATCGGCGCGTGGGTGGCTTTTTGATTAAAAGACGTATCGAAACCACCGCCTTGGGCCATAAAGTTAGGAATGACTCTATGGAAAATTGTGCCGTTATAAAAGCCTTCATTGACATAACTAATAAAGTTAGCGACGCTAATAGGTGCTTTTTCAGCATTTAATTCAATAACAATTTCGCCTAAAGAGGTGGTTAATTTAACTTTGTTAGCAGTTTCAGCCATTTTGTTTTCCGTTGCAAATGAGAGAGTTGACGTCAAAGACAGCATCAGGGCAAGTGCAATATTACGCATGATTCATCCTTATTGTTGTAATGCAGCTCTAAATTCTATGCGCTTTTCGCTTGAAAGAGAAGTATGCGCTTGGTAAATTGCCTGATGTTAATCCCCAAAAAATAACCCCATATGCTAAAAATTTACAACACCTTGACTCGAAAGAAAGAACTATTCCAACCGCGCGTAGCAGGAAAAGTAGGCATGTATGTCTGTGGCATGACGGTTTATGATTACTGCCATATTGGTCACGCTCGCGTCATGGTGGTATTTGATACCGTGGCACGCTACTTACGACATATAGGCTATGAGCTAACCTATGTGCGCAATATCACCGATATTGATGACAAAATTATTCAACGCGCACAAGAAAACGCAGAAAGCATTAGCGCATTAACCGAGCGTTTTATCGAAGCCATGCATGAAGATGAACGCGCTTTATCGGTATTACCTCCTGATATTGAACCGCGTGCTACCGCATCGATAGATGCGATTATAGCGATGATTCAAACGCTTATCGAAAAGGGCTATGCCTATGTCGGCGCAAACGGCGATGTATTTTATGCGGTAGAAAAGTTTACTCACTACGGTCAATTATCGGGAAAAAACCTGGCTGATTTACAAGCAGGCGAACGCGTTGAAGTAGACCAAGCTAAACGTAATCCGTTAGATTTTGTGTTATGGAAAATGGCAAAAGCGCATGAGCCACATTGGTCCTCACCTTGGGGCGATGGGCGACCGGGATGGCATATTGAATGCTCCGCCATGTCTACTTGCTGCTTAGGCAATCATTTCGACATACACGGCGGTGGCATGGACTTACAATTTCCGCATCATGAAAACGAGATTGCCCAGTCAGAAGGCGCGACCGGCGAGCGCTTCGTCAATCTATGGATGCATAACGGCTTTGTGCGTGTTAATGAAGAAAAAATGTCTAAATCGCTAGGCAATTTTTTTACCGTGCGAGAAGTGTTAAAACAATATCGACCTGAAATTATTAGATTTTTCATATTATCCAGCCATTACCGCAGTCCATTAAACTATTCTGATGAGCAATTAAACGAAGCCAGCACAGCGTTAACCCGTTTATACATGGCATTGCGCGGGGTAGAAATAGTAGGCTCTGCAACTATAGATTCGGCCTATCTTGAGCGCTTTCAACAGGCTATGGATGATGACTTTAACACACCGGTTGCGTTTGCCGTTTTATTCGATATAGCCAGAGAGCTTAATATCGCTAAAACCAGTTCAGACCGCATTAAAACCGAACAGCTTGCGGCAACCTTGAAGACCTTAGGTAGTTTACTAGGATTATTGCAAGCAGATGTTGAAAGCTTTTTACAAGGCGAGCAAGCTGATGCCAGCATACAAGAGCAAATTCAAGCACGAATCGACGCCAAAAAAGCCAAAAACTGGGCATTAGCAGATAAAATTCGCGATGAATTAAAAGCCCAAGGCGTAATTTTAGAAGACACGCCTGATGGTAAAACTAACTGGCGACTTGAAGCAGCAAAATAAGTTTAGTGGCGAATTACTATGAGCGAAATAATAGAAAACACGGTACAGCAATTTTTAGACCAATTAGCCAGTAAATCGGCAACACCCGGTGGTGGTAGTGCTGCTGCGCTTATGGGAGTGCAAGCGGCAGCATTAACCAGCATGGTATGCCGTTTAACGATAGGCAAGCCGCAGTATCAAGGCGTCGAGTCGCAAATGCAGCAGTTGTTAGCACAATCTGAACAACTACGCGCAGAGCTTACCAGCATGATTAAAGCCGATGTCGATGTATTCAATCAGCTTATGGCAGCCTACGCGATGCCAAAAGCAACCGAGCTGGAAAAAACAGAGCGTAGCGCCATGATACAAAACGTATTAAAGCAAGCGACCGAGGTACCTTTAACCTGCGCGCGGTTATGCAGAACGGCAATTACCCTTAGCCATGAAGCTGCTTTACACGGCTATACCGGCGTCATTAGTGATGCAGGCGTAGCTGTCTTAGCGGCGTATAGCGGCTTAAAAAGCGCCGCGCTCAATGTTTACATCAATACCGGCAGCATAAAAGATGCGACGTTTACCGAAAACAAATTAGCGGAATTGCAAGCAATCTTAGACGGCGCAGAGCAATTAACCGAACACGTTTATCAAACCGTAAAAGACAAACTTTAGTAAATCATAGCAATTTTTAAAAAAGCTATTGACGAAATCAATCACCACCGTTAATATAGTCAGCTCTTCAGCGATGGTGAGTTCTTAGCCATTCACAAAGAGATTGTCGGGATGTAGCGCAGTTTGGTAGCGCGCCTGCTTTGGGAGCA
>CAWUNX010000359.1:0-3976 GCA_963923905.1 uncultured Methylocucumis sp. | reverse complement strand
ACACAAGGAGTATCGTCGGCAGCGTCAGATGTGTATAAGAGACAGTTTTAGATGCGACAATAAATAACGTTGTTTCTGGATTTAACGGCTTTAATTTTTCAACGATGTCTGCTTGATCAACATTGGATACATAATGCACTTTTAACGAGTCAGAACCGTAAGGTGTTAATGCCGCCGCCACCATTTTAGGTCCTAAGCCCGAGCCGCCGATGCCGATGTTTACAACATCAGTAATTGCTTTGCCGGTATAGCCTTTCCACGCGCCAGAACGAACTTGCTCACAAAATTTTCGCATTTTCGCTAACACCCGATTAACCTCAGGCATTACATCTTTACCCTCAACATAAACCGGCGTATTGCTACGATTGCGTAGCGCAGTATGCAAAACCGCTCGATGTTCGGTGTTATTAATAACTTCCCCGGTAAACATCGCCTCTATTTTGGCGCGTAGGCCCGCTTGCTCCGTCAATGCGAATAGTAATGGCATGGTTTCGTCAGTTATTCTGTTCTTGGAGTAATCAAACAGAATATCGTTAAAACTTAACGAAAATTTATTGAATCGTTCAGGGTCTTGAGCAAAAGCATCGCGCAACGAATGTTCATGCATTGCCTGATAGTGATTTTGTAAATCTAACCATGCTTTTGAGGTAGTCAAAGATGACATGTGTGGGCAGCTCCATTTATAAAGAGAAGGGCTAAAGTCTACGTCAGGCGTAGGGTTCACAATAAGCTAGCAAGCGTATTATCATTTGCTAATATAGTTTTTAGTGTTAAGCTTGGCTTGCATCTGAACTTCCTTAAGACGATTTAGGGTGCGGAAGCAAGACCGGTATGTGAATTAAAGCTGTTTTTATCACATACTCTTTGCATTTAAGCAAGAGATAACCCATCATCCCTTATTATTGTTAGGGTTTTACAGCGTAACATACAACAGGATGCCGCTTGAAACATTAAAGCCTTTATTTGGGTAGTTTGATGTGCTAGAGTTGGCGACTGCTAGCCGTTTCGCAGTTAAGATATGTTAGCGCATAGCGAACAAGCACACTAACGTTTTTATAATTATAACGAATCAACAAGACAGGAAGGTGTTATGAATACAACACAACTGATTAGAAATACCCTAGTATTTTTTGCGGGATTAATTTTTTCCTCAGTAATCTGGGCACATGGCGGCGCTAAAGGCACTGATACCGACCAATGTAAATTTGAATTAGAACCAGGCCATTGGATACATTACACAGCTTATCAACCTAGCCAATTTCCAGCCGAAGAATTTTGCGGCAAGTTACCTAGCACAGACACTAAAACCTTATTAGTTTTCGATTATCAAGACAACCGCTACCGCGATATGACGGTTGAGTTTGAAGTCACCAAAGAGCCAGAAGGCACTCGCGTGTTTTTCCTCCCTGCTTCTAAACATAAATCTGGCACGGTAAACCTAGATTTACCTCAAGGTGTCGCAGAGCCTGGTAAATATTTAATTCACATTACCTTAGTTCCTGATCAAGGTGAGCGCTTAGATGCACATATGGGATTTGTCGCAGGTGGCGGTCAACCTACAAGCTCAACTAACATCTTATTATTCGTGTTCTTAGGTTTTGCTGCTTTATACATCCTCTATTTGTCACATGCTGGTTTTAAAGCCGCTGTTGACAAACATCTTGGTTTTAAAAAGAGCGCCTAATGCGTATAAACCTCTTTTCTTTGTGCTGTGTAATGAACTCTGAGGAAAACGAATGCTGAAACTATTATCTATAATCGTCATATCTTTGTTAGCCAATGCTAACGCGTGGTCTTTAGACTACATGGAGCATGATGGTATGTTAATGAATCACGGCGATGGTCACTTAATGGACATGGCCGGTGGTATGGTCATGGGACAAAATTCCGATAAATTACCCGGTGGCTGTGACAGCATTTCCGAAACTCGTGAAATTACCGTTCATGCCGGTCACAAATATGCGGAAAAGTTTCCAGGTAGAATGTTCGCGTTCGATACCCAAGAGTTTAACTTCGAGCCATGTACTAAGCTCACTGTGCATTTTATTAATGATGACAAAATTCGCCATCAATGGATGATGCACGGTTTACCAAAGTACTTATACCCTAAAGGCATGTTTCACTTAGAAGTATCAGGACCGGGTAAAATCTCAGGTACATTGATTCTACCGCCAGGTGATAAAACGTACTTAGTGCATTGTGATATTGCACAACACATGGAAAAAGGCATGAAAGCCCAATTAAAAGTGGGTAAAGGCGATGGTGATTTATCCAGTATCCCTGGCGTCACTGCGTTTGCGGTTGCGGATGATTACCATGCCAGCTTACACCAAATCATGGAAGCGGCAGAAGCAGAAGAAAAACTGTTAGCGAGTCAGCCAATACCTGACCCTAATGCTCCAGCCACTCCAGCAGCTAATGCCGCATCAAATACGCCGCAACAAGAGCCGTTAATTTCAGGCATGACCATTATTGGTTTAGTCTTAGGACTCATAGCCGCACCTTGGTTAGCTAAGAAATTTAAAGGCATGACCGCAGCAGAAATCATTACTTATATTTTTGAACTGCTACGAACCGGCGTCGATGTTGCTGTAAAGTTCTTTAACCAGTTGCTAAAAATGATTAACAAAAATAAAGCCTTACCTGACAACTCCAGTCATTAACAGCTTTATTAAGCAAAACCCCTGTGCACACAAACACAGGGGTTTTTTTATGGGCGCAAGATTGCCATACCCTCATGGATAACTCACTAGAATTATTGGGCTTATTTTTCAGCGCATTTATCTCAGCGACGCTAGCGCCCGGCGGCTCAGAAGCACTACTCGCCTATTTAGTGCATACCCAATCTTTTTCGATAAGCCACTTATTATTAGTCGCCACCCTTGGCAACAGTTTAGGCGCGATGACGACATGGGGCTTAGGCGTATTAGCGGCTATACGTTTTCCGACAACGCGCGTAGTACCTCAAAAACAGTTAAAAGCGTTAACATACATGCAAAAATACGGTTTATGGGCGCTGTATTTTGCTTGGCTGCCGATTATCGGCGATGCCCTTTGTTTTGCGGGAGGCTGGTTAAGATTGCCTTACTTACCCGCTTGCGCGTTAATTGCGCTAGGAAAATTTAGTCGGTATGCGGTTATCGCATGGTTTTTTGCTTAATGTTTAGTTTTTAGAGAGCTATTGTGTTACGTCACTTTCCCAATCCCCAGCAAAACTATCGTCATAAGACGCGTGATTACGTTATCGCGCTATTTACCTTTGTATGCGTCGCGATATGTTTAATCACCGATGCTGATGCTGATTTAGCAAAACAAAATGCTTTAGGTATTTGTGCCTGGATTTTTTTATTTTGTCTATTATCAGGAGAAAACCGCGAAGTCAGGATGCAAGTCGCGATAGCGATAGCCTTTGCCACGATAGGCGAACATTTCGCCTCACCATTTATGCAAGGCTATATTTATCGGTTTCATAACGTTCCTGCCTACGTTCCACCCGGCCATGGCATGGTGTATTTAACCGCTGTCGCATTGGCCCGCTCTGGATTGTTTTTAAATCATGCTAGAGTTATCGCCACACTGGTTGTACTCGTCTGTGGGCTATGGTCTATTTGGGGTATTAGTGGCTTAGCGAAACAAGGCGACTCGGTAGGCGCACTGTTATTTTGCATATTCCTACTCTATTTATTTAAAGGCCGTTCGCCAATGGTGTATTTAGCCGCGTTTTTTATTACGACATGGTTAGAGCTTATTGGTACAGCGGTAGGTACTTGGCACTGGGCACCGATAGACCCGGTATTACAGCTACCCCAAGGCAATCCACCGAGTGGCGTTGCCGCCTGGTATTGCTTAGTTGATGCGGTAGCGATTGGCGGCGCACCCAAAGTTTTTCAATTACTGCATTATCTGAATACGCGTTTAAGCCTTGCAGAGTTAAGAAAAAACTACCGCAAGACTGCGATAATGAATGATAATGAAT
>CAWUNX010000358.1:0-3994 GCA_963923905.1 uncultured Methylocucumis sp. | reverse complement strand
GAAAATGGTGATAGGGACAGAATAACCATCAATTTATTTATGCACCAACGCCGATATAAACAGCATTACTACCACCCCTAGCAGAATCGGTCTCTGCGAGCGTAGCGGATGCAAAGACTGCAAGACTGGTAGCAATAGCTGCGCTCAATAACGTTGTTTTTCCAAATAAGAAGTGTTTAGTTTTCATGATAATCCTCGCTTAATATGTTAATTTTATTAATTATTTTCAGTTAGTTTCTTAGGCTTAATGAGCAAAAGAGTTGCTCACATGGAAAACCGGAAACTGGTTAAAATAATCCCATATTCTCCCTACCCTGTAAAAGGCAATATTAACGCCTGCTTAACGGATTTTTTACGTTTGCTGTTTAAGCCAAACCTGCCAAACCGATAACAACACGGTTAAGATAACAGGCCCTAAAAACAAACCAATCAGGCCAAACGCTGTTAAGCCGCCAAATACGCCAAACATCACAGCTAGCAAAGGAATATGACTAGTACCGCTAATCACTAACGGCCTAACAACATTATCGACGGTACTCACGACCAAAAAGCCCCAAAGTAACAAGCCTATGCCTGACCAAATATCACCACTCATCAACATAATTAGCCCTATCGACAACCAGACCAGCATAGCGCCCATAGGAATTAACGCGAATATCGCCGTTACCACACTCAGTAAAATCGGCGCCTTAACACCAGCAACGGCATAACCGATGCCGGCCGTAATGCCTTGCGCCATTGCCGCCAACACAATCCCATACACCACCGCACGCGTCGTATCAGCAACTGCATGTAGATAAACCTGATGATGTTCACCCAAAAAACGCAGCAAGCCTTGTTGTAACTGCTGTAAAAAAGCAGCACCATCGCGATAGCAAAAGAATAAGGTTACGAGTACAAAACCCAATTTAAACAGATAAGCACTTAGCTGCTTAGCAAACTGTCCCAACTCGCTTAAGACATGCTTTGCCCAGTCGATGAATGGCTGCGTCATGTCAATAGACTCCGGGCTACTGCCAAAGGTTTTATAGAGCGTTTCACCTAAGACGGGGATTTTTTTTAAATCATTAGGCAAGGTTAAATGGCCTTGCTCAAGCTGTTGCTGCAAAAGCTGATAAGCGGTGACTAGCTCACGCTGAAGCATAGACCATAATATCCAAAACAGCAGCGTCATAAAGGTGGTCAACAAGCCTGTCATCAAGGCCGCACTTAAGTTAGCGCGGTCGTTTAAGCGTTTTTTTACCGCTAAAAAAGGTTGCCAAGTGATATACGCAATAATAAACGCCCATGCGATAATCAGAAAAAAATCGCGTAACACGGCATAGCTTAACAATAACAACGCGAGCAAAAATAAGCCAGGAATAACGCTACGCATCGCGTTAGCCAACAGATTTTCATTCATAAGCGCACCCACATTGAGTTAACGATGACAGACTTAAATCGCATTTTAGCAGCTAGAACACAACAATTTGGCTTACTTAGCTTAAGCCTGATACTGTCCGCTTGCGCCACTCAGACGCCTAAACCAACAACCCTAGCCGACATTGAGCATATTATTGTTATTTACGCGGAAAATCGCAGTTTCGATCATTTATATGGATTATTTCCGGGTGCTAACGGTATCGCCAACGCAACCAACGAACAGAAACTACAAATCGACCATAACGGCCAGCCACTGCCTTCATTACCCCCCATTTGGGCTGATAAAGAAGGGGTTATGCAAACGATAGACGCAAAGTTACCCAATCAGCCGTTTAGAATCGATGCACCGCCCATCAATATGCCGTTGTCTAAACGTTCGCGCGATTTAGTGCATCGCTTTTATCAACATAAAGAACAAATTAATGGCGGGCGCAATAATCGCTTTGCCGCAGTTTCCGATGCAGGTGGCTTAACCATGGGCTATTACGATGGCTCTAAATTACCGCTTTGGCAATGGGCAAAAGACTATGTGCTCGCTGATAACTTTTTTATGGGCGCATTCGGCGGCTCGTATTTAAATCATCAATGGTTGATTTGTGCGTGTACCCCTGTATTTGCCACTGCACCGTTTGATATGCGCGCGCAAATCGATGCTAACGGATTTTTAAAACGCAAACCTGATTCTCCTGCCTCAGCCCTACAAGGTGCGCCTAAATTTTATGATGGCGCGCTCAGTCCCGATGGCTATACTGTTAACACCGTACAACCAGCTTATCAACCGTCAGGAATTCCACCCGCAGCTAATGGCGATGCGCGTCTTGCCGACGATAAAGTAAAACACCCACCTTTACCACCACAAACACAAACCACAATAGGCGATTTATTGTCGGAAAAAAGCATTTCTTGGGCTTGGTATGCGGGCGGCTATAATCAAGCCTTAGCCGATGGTATGCAAGCCACCGACCAACCTCGACGTGTTATTTATACCGACACACCTGGTACGTTAAACTTTCAACCTCATCATCAGCCGTTTAATTATTACGCACGTTATGCACCCGGCAGCGCCGAGCGCGAACAGCACTTACGCGATGGTGCAGAGTTTTTGCAAGCCTTAGACAACGGCCAACTACCACAAGTGGCTTTTTACAAACCCACAGGCGATGTCAATCAGCATCCAGGTTATAGTGATGTGTTATCCGGCGATAAGCATATCGCCGAAATTTTACAGAAAATTAAAGCGAGCCCAGCTTGGTCAAACACCGTGATTATCGTAGCTTATGATGAAAATGGCGGCTTTTGGGATCATGTGCCACCGCCAACAGGCGACCGTTTTGGCCCCGGCTCGCGCATTCCAGCTTTGATTATATCGCCATTTGCTAAACGAGGAGTTGTCGATCATACGCTGTATGACACGACCTCAATTTTAAAATTGATTAGTAAGCGATTTGCATTGACATTATTACCCGGCATTCGCGCGAATGCCGGGGATTTAACCAACGCTTTAGACTTAACGACTCGTTAACCACACGTTGTAGAAGTTTTAGCCGTATGACCGGCATCATCAGAATTAACAAAAAGCCGGATAGACGCAGTAACTCTATCCTCGTCATAAGATGCTTTTGCGATTAATACACTAGGGTCGCTGACGCCATTTAAAATGCCATCGGTGTCGTTAAACTGATCGCGTCTAGCCGCTCTCGTTAAATACGGCTCTGCTTCATAGACTTTTTCTATTAACGCTTCGGTAAAGAAAATTTGTGTTTGATGCTCCGAATCAACAGCACCGCTGTTATCAAAGGTGCGCACATTACAATGGATATGAACCGTGCGCCCGGTATACCAACCCGGAAAAATCGTCTTAAAGCGAACCACCCCACGTTTATTAGTGACTTGATAACCACGTAAAAAGGTTTCGCCGCAGGTATTGGCGCTATTATTCTTAACATCGGAATAATCACCATCAGCATTACAATGCCAAATATCGACTTGTGCATTCGGTAACGCAACGGGTTGACCATCACTATCTAAACCCATCACCCTAATCGTCAACACCACTAATTGTCCGTCTTCTGTTTCGCGAATATCCGAGCGTTTTAATTTTTCATCAACAAAATACGGCCCTTCTGTAGTTGTGGGTGTTAAAGCATAAGTCTTAGTGCCCGCATGACCTAAGCCTAAGCCACTAAAGGCAAACGCCGTCATACCGGCTAATCGCCCGCTAAACTTGAATAAATGTCTACGGGTTAATTTTTTTTCAACCGCTAAATTTGTCATCATCACTCCAGGGTAAGGCTTTCAGTTAAGTTCTTGGCTTATCGAAAGCATTAACGTTATGTTTTTAGTGCGATAACAAGATAACAAGAATCTTAGTTAAACGCGGTTAAGAAATTGTAAAAATGAGTAAAGTATTGAAAAAAATATTCAGTATTTGTGAAAAACTAACCAGAAAGCCGTTAGCGCAATACGTTTTAGTCAATACCGATCCAACTACTGAAAAACCGATGGCAATGAAAAGAGCAGATAAGCAATGGTGCCGCTACGTTCGATAATCCATAGCCTGTCTCTTATACAC
>CAWUNX010000357.1:0-3999 GCA_963923905.1 uncultured Methylocucumis sp. | reverse complement strand
TCATGCCAGCCGCCGAACGTTTCCAACTATCACCTAAAATTGACCGATGGGTGATTAGCAAAGTATTCGACTATTTTAATAACCACCCTGAACGCTTAGAGCGTTTATCCATTTGTTCGATTAATTTATCAGGCTTAAGTCTTAACGACCCAGGTTTATGTGCATTTATCGAACAAAAACTACAGCACTCCACGCTACCCGCCTCTAAAATTTGCTTTGAAATTACTGAAACAGCCACTATCGCCAATTTAAGCATGGCGACACATTTTATTGCGAGCTTAAAAGCGCATGGCTGTAAATTTTCCTTGGATGATTTTGGTAGCGGTTTATCATCGTTTGGCTATCTAAAAAATCTCGAAGTCGATTTTTTAAAAATCGACGGCTATTTTGTGCGCGATATTGAGCATAATTCAGTGGGCTTAGCGATTGTTAAATCCATTAACGATATAGGCCATGTCATGGGCAAAAAGACCATTGCCGAGTTCGTCGAAAATCAACAAATCCTCGACATTTTATGCGACATAAAAGTTGATTATGTACAAGGTTATCAAATGGGTATACCTAAATTGCTGCAATAAACCCTATTGTTTAACTCGAAATGCCTGACTAGCGGGATGCGAACCATACCAGCTAACAACTACCCAATGATAGATACCGTTATCGCTGGTTAAACCTAAATTGGTTAAGGTTTTAGCTGAAATACGCACTAAGCCACCATAATGGGTAATACCCACCGAAACATCAGTAGAAAACTGTTGCGAATAAATATTGTTGCCCGTTGCTAAGTTAGCCGGATTACCTGCCAAATATAATGTCCACGGCGTCTCGCAATAAGTGCCATCCGTGGTCCAGCCTAATAAGTATTCTTTACCATTGCTTAGGTCAATTTCTTCACACGCAGCCGGTTCTTGCAAGCGCACATGGCAGCCACCCGTCGTATTATCTTGCACTAAGGTAACCAAACAACTTTGTAAGTTATTAAATTTTTTCGCTGAACTCCAAGGGCTAGCGCCTAATTTATTTTTTGCTCTGACTTGCCAAGTATGAGCGATTTTGGTCAACGCAATATCTGGATTAACATTGCAGGGTTTACCCACTTGTTTACAACCTGCCTGCGTTGTCGAATACAGCTTATCCAACACCTTGATATTATCGTCGTTAACAATAAGCTGATAAGATTCAGCTCCCGATACAGCTTGCCATTGATACTGCGGCATTGCAGATGTTATATCGCCTATAGGCGCTACCGGTATCGGTGTATCCGGCGCACTTCGTCTAAACCGCTTACTAGCAGCCAATCCATAACCCTCAACATTTTTAGCTTTAAGCGACCAGAGATAGCTATTAACCGGCAAAGCAACCGGTGACATAAATCGGCATAACGCCTCTTGCTCCGCGCATTGCGCTTGTTCTGACGTGATTACTTGATTTAACCAACGCGTCTGCGCGCCATCATTTAACACCAGTTTATATGCCTGTGCGCCAGTCACAGCTTGCCATTGAAATATCGGTTTTGCCGCCGTAATCGTAGCGACTGGCGCGATTAATACCGGCTTAGCAGGAAGACCAGCAGCAAATACGTCACAACAAACATTGATAAAAAGCAGCGTACTCAAATATTTATTCATCATTGCCTGACTCCTGATATAGAACGAAATTAATCGCCACTCGAACCGATTGAAATTCTCTTTAACTTAACAATACTCTGAAGCACTAGGCCAGTAAATCAGCAATTAAATCAATTAGTTGCAAAAAATAACAACTCTACTTGCGGCAAAACGCTAATCATAAGTAAAAATTTACTGATGATTACGGTAAAATTCTCGCTTTATTTTGTCAATGGAGTAACCATTCAATGGGTAGAGCTTACCAAAACCGTAAAGAGTCAATGGCTAAAACAGCCGATGCTAAGGTAAAAGTCTACAGTAAATATGGCCGCGAAATCTATGTTGCCGCGAAATCAGGCGGACATGACCCGTCTGGTAATTTAACGTTGCGTGGGCTTATCGAGCGCGCTAAAAAAGCCCAAGTACCGAGTCATGTCATCGATAAAGCGTTAGAAAAAGCCAAAGGCGGTGCCGGTGAAGACTTTGCACAAGCCCGCTATGAGGGGTTTGGTCCCGGTGGTTGCAAAGTCATTGTCGATTGCTTAACCGACAACCCAAATCGTACATTCGGCGATGTGCGCTTATGCTTTACTAAAACCAAATGCAAAATTGGCACTCAAGGCACAGTTAGCCACATGTTTGACCATTCCGCTATCTTGGCATTTAAACATGCTGACGAAGAAAGCGTACTAGATGCGTTATTGCAAGGCGATGTCGATGTTTCAGATATTGAAAACGAAGACGGGAAAATTACTGTTTTTACGCCTAATACCGAATATTTCAAAGCCAAACAAGCCTTGTCTGACGCTTTTGGCGACATTGATTTTGATGTCGATGAAATTCAATTTATTCCGCGCGACGCGACCACTATCAGCGGTGAAGATATAGAAATGTTTGAAAAGTTTTTAGACATGTTAAACGAGCTAGATGATGTGCAAAACGTTTATCATGACGCTGAATATTAATGAGGCCTAGGCTGCCAACTGGCAGCCTTCACCCTAAACTGGCAGAAGAGCAATGCGAGTGACAAGGCTCAACCAGCGCTTTAAGCTGGAGCGGGTCTTTAATCTCAACATTACGATGTTTAATCCTGACAATACCTTGTTTGTTTAATTCGGCGAGCTGACGGCTCACCGTTTCTATCGTCAACCCCAAAAAATTGGCAATATCTTGCCTACGCATGGGTAGATTGAACTCCCGCTCGGAAAACCCTAACGCGCCATAGCGTTTAGACAGCATTAACAAAAATATCGAAATTTTCTCCTGCGCCGAACGGTGGCCTAATAACACGATTTTATCTCTATCGGCAGCGATTTCTTTGCCCAACACCCTGAGTACCTGTGACTGTAAGCCCGGAAATTCAGCACACAACGCATTTAAGCGCGGCAAAGGTAGCTCGCACACTGAACCGGTTTCTAAAGCTACCGCTGAACTGGTAAAACGACCGTAATACAACGAGTCTATCCCCATTAACTCACCTGGAAAGTTAAAGCCAATAATTTGTTCAGAACCATCAGGATTCGTAATATAACTGCGAAATGAGCCTGATTTAATGGCATACAAGCTTTGGCATTCTTCACCTTGCAAATATAAATGTTCATCAGCTTTTAACGGACGCTTTTTGCGCACAATATTAGCTAATTGCATGACCTCATTAGCCGGCAAGCCATAAGGCAAACATAAATCGGCTAATCGACAGTCAGGGCAAGACGTTCCTAATTTATTAAATTGCATCGGGTTTATCCGTGAGAGAGTATCTAAAACAACGCGTTGACGTGCTTATGCTAGGAGCTATTTTTGTTTTTCCATGACTGTTAAGCGACCGTCATCGATACCGAATAATAACTGCCCTTGGATTAAACCGACTAATTCTTGGCCCGCCATGGTATAACGCCAACCGTGCAACAAAGGACACTCATCCTCTTCTCCAAGCAACAGCATTTCTAAATCTTTACGCGAGGCTAATATACTCGGGTTCAACGCGTTTTGCTCCGCTCTGATTCTAACCAATGCGGTCAACATATCTAAAATCGCTTCTTGCTGCTGCGTTTTTTTCGCTGGCCTGCCTTTTTCGTATAAGGGCTTAGGTCCTCGCTGTTTAGCGTCGATAATTAACCGACATAATTCCTTGCCATAACGTGCGACGGTACGTTCACTCATGCCACGCACCGCCATTAACTCGCTCAACGATTCAGGTTGTAATTTTGCCAGGTCGAATAATAACTCATCACGAATCAACCAATTTTTCGGTTTATCTTCGTGCTGTGCCGTTGCTTCGCGCCATTCAGCTAAACTTTGAATAATCGATAATTGTTTACCGGTTAACTTGTTTTTACCTTTAATTCTTAGCCAAGCATGTTCAGGCTGAATTTGGTAATGGGCAGGATTTGAT
>CAWUNX010000356.1:0-4074 GCA_963923905.1 uncultured Methylocucumis sp. | reverse complement strand
AGTATCGTCGGCAGCGTCAGATGTGTATAAGAGACAGGATCACGGGTGAACCAAGTTGGTCGGGGTTTGAAACATCCAGCAGTGGAGATAGGGTTTACGTCACATATCGAAGCGTTTCCGATGTAATTTCAATGGTTGAGCAAGCGGGTTACAGGGTCGACTTTACGGAAGTGATTGCAAGTCCTGCCAATGCGCCGAAGTTGACGCAGGATCTTATCCTCATTGCCCAACGAGCCAAGTAGGTGCATTCCATGCACCAAAGAATGCTAAAATCGTACGTAAGCTTATTTGAGGCAAATCATACATCATGTAACCCTATCTAACTACAGACGAGCTAATACAAAAGGGTGGGGCCTATTTTTTCACGGTAGTGGCTTACCGACGGCAATGCTTTTTATGTGATGAACGGGTAAGGTCGGCTTTGCGAGCGGGTATTAATCTTGCTCGGAAAGCACTCCCATTTAGCACAGATGCCTGGGTGTTGCTGCCTGACCATTTGCACTGCATTTGGACATTACACTCTTAAATTTTAAGACTGGGGGTACATTTCGGAATAGCCTAAGGTAAAACGAGCAATTCACACAAAACAACCTAATGGCACTGTTTTGTAGGCTCTTACTAGCCGACTGTTTTTTATTTTGTAGGACTATCATGAAAATAATTAATCACTGGTTAACCGATTGCTGCCATGTGCCGTCGCCTAATTTTGATACTAGACCTGACCCTAATGATATTTCGTTATTAGTCATTCACTGTATTAGCCTGCCGCCGGGTGAATTTGGTGGGGATTATATCAATCAACTCTTTTTAAATCGGCTAAATCCTCATCATCATGCTTATTTTGCTGACATACATACATTAAAAGTATCAGCACATGTCCTCATTCGGCGTGATGGTGTGTGCATCCAATATGTTGGCTTTAACCAGAGAGCCTGGCATGCGGGCGTGTCGAAGTATCATGAGCGAGAGCGGTGTAATGATTTTTCTATTGGCATAGAGCTTGAAGGGACTGAAACGGTGGCTTATACCGAAGCGCAATATCAAGCTTTGGCTGAGTTAATAAAATGTCTTAAGCAAACTTATCCTTTGTTATCTGAGCAAGCGATAGTAGGTCATAGTGATATTGCGCCAGGGCGCAAAACCGACCCTGGCGGGTCATTTGAGTGGCAGAAATTGCAAGCAATGCTGAGTGCTTAAGGCAGGGAAGGTGGGTAGCGTCACTACCCACCTATAACAAAGCTTATAGCCAGATTAATAGTGAACTATCGCTCATCCAACCTGTGCCTGTGCCAAAGCCAATACGGGCTTTAACTTCGATAGTATGGGTGCCAGCGACAGGTACGACATAAAACACATTCATGACGGGGCGTGTCCAATTATGAACATTGCCACCATCAGATGAGCACATGGCATCGTCTGAGTTAGAAGGCGCAACAATCGTACCGTCTACGATAATATCTACGCCTATCCAACCTTGTACTGTTTTGCTTTCAAAGCTGCATTCGGCGTTATAAGCGATAGCGACGCGTTGATTGGCTTTGTTTGTTTTAAAGGTCAGTGACGTTGCCCCGCTACTATCTAAAGGCAACGCGGTATTATCGGCAGAGAAGGTAAAGTTACCAGGGCTAGTAGCAGCTAATCTAATGGCTGAAAACGCTTGGCTAGTGGTTAGAGCAAGTATAAAAGCAAGTAGTAGTTGAGTTGAGCTTTTCATGATGGTTTCCTCGTGTTAAGTATAAGTTGTTTTAAAACAATAAACTACGAATCCATTAATAAATCACGACAATCCTCATCTCTGCTAGTGTAACAAACAAAATAATGAGCCTAATAGGTTTGTAACAAAAGCATTAACTTAGATTATAGGCAATATTCCTACTAAAGCAATAAGAATCGAATCGAAATCACTTTTTAAGCTCTACGGCTAATTTTTTAATAACTATTTTATTATCAATAGTTTAAGTTATTTTTGGCTATCTATTCAAAGGATATACAAAAGTTCAAGTTATTATTACCTATAAAGAGGGAAAATTATGTTGAGAAAAATGCTTGATTTTGTAAATGATAATAATTATTATTTAACTCAGCGATGACGTGACCTCTCGCTACACTCAATCTAACGCATGGCGTTCCACCATGCGTTAGACTTTTTAGCGAACGCTTAGGTGTATTTATGCGAAATCAACAGAATTTAACGAAACGAGATGATTTAATTCAATTACATGCGTCTACGTGTTATGCGATGACGCAGTTTATTAACGGGCGCCATTGTCCTAAATTAGCGCATTTTATCGTGCAAAGACTTAGCTTGTTATTGTCACATCCTGAATTAACCTTAGTGACGAGTAGCCGGGAGATGTATCAGCAGTTATTAGAGCATTGGCAGTTAGTCACGAAACAATTGCTTGAGCAAAAGAATCCAGTGGCACTAGAGTCTAAACATTATCATTGAGGTGATGGCCATGACGGTAAGCGATTTTAATTATCAACGGCAAAGCGTCGTGATTGTTGAGCAGGAAACGATGCCAGACCGGCGGCGGGTGAGTAGTGCAGAGTTACTAGGCAATCATCAAGAACTCATCATAGAGCATAACCATGATGAGTACCGTTTACGCTTGACCAGTAATAATAAACTGATTTTAACTAAGTAAACGAACTCCGCCAGCCATCCAACTAATGCAGACAGCCAGCTAAGCGTTTATTTCTAAAACAAATGCGTGTCAATAATTTCCAGCACATGTTCTAAGCTTTGATCTTCGTTTTCGCCAATGATGTTGTGGGTTACGATGGGATACTTCAAATCAATACCGTAACAGCCTCGACGTTGACCAAACGTATAAACATAAGCCGATAGCTCTGGATTACCGACAGGGCAAATTTCTATGGCTTGAAAATGGTTTTCCCGATTAATCATCGCTAACGTATTTTCACCATAACGATGTACCAGTTCGACCAGTAACACTTTTATTGGCGAGTCTTTGTCAATCGCCCAGACGTTCATGTACATAACTAAAGCTTTTTCACCACGACAGGACGGGTATAAATGTTCACGATGAATAGGTGTTGAACCCGGTTAATAAAAATTAAGCAAGTTAAAAACACCAAAAGCCCTATACCCGCTAAGCTGAGATCTCGATAGGGTAGGGTGAGTGGTAAGTAGGTGTCGGCTAATACTATGCCTAAAAACAATGCGAATAGCGGTACTACATAGACAATCAGCGCTGCGCATAATAGCAGCTTTTCGTCTACCGCCACGACAACCTGGTCACCTGGATGCAACGGTATTGTGCTATCAACTGGTATTGGCTGGTTGCGCAATACCGAGCTTAATGCGTGACTGGTGCAGCCCGGTTTGTGCGCGCAACCACCGCACGCGCTGTCTGAGCTACTAGTCACCCAGGTTTGTTGTTGCTCAATTTTTACTACTATCGCTGTTTCTTCAATCATCTGTTAAACACTGATTTGCAACAAACCGCTTTGGCTGGTTTGCTGTTGTTGTTGCCATTCTGCCGGGGTAAACGCTTTTACGCTAACTGCATGCAGTTTACCTGAGGCGAGTGGCGCGGTGAGTGTTGATAAGACCAATTGCTGTTTTTTCACTAGCGTTAAATCAGTAAATGCGCTGCTAATAACCGTTAGCGCTAAATCACAACCCGCGCCATCGACTAGGACTTCAGCATCAGGCAGTTCTTGTTTTACCAATGCTTGCACCTCGGCAACGCTTAAGTGTTCGCCGCTAGTTTCTGGTTTTTCGCTATTAGCACTGGCGAGTAACGGAATTAATTCCCCTTTTTTATACAACTCTTCGATAATATCGCAGCCACCGACTAATTCACCGTTGACAAATAATTGCGGATAGGTCGGCCAGCGTGAAATGCTAGGCAGTTTTTCCCGAATAAATGGAGCTGCTAAGACGTTGACATAGGCATATTGAAATTTCGTTTGATTTAAAATTCCCACGGCTTTGGCTGAGAAACCGCATTCAGGTTGAGACGGTACGCCTTTCATGTAGAGAATAATGGGATTAGTTGCTGTCTCTTATACACATCTCCGAGCCCACGAGACCAGAGAGGATCT
>CAWUNX010000355.1:0-4092 GCA_963923905.1 uncultured Methylocucumis sp. | reverse complement strand
TACACAAGGAGTATCGTCGGCAGCGTCAGATGTGTATAAGAGACAGCTTCATAGTAGCGTGATGATTAAAAATGACAGCGTCAAAAAAGAAGCCTAACATGGCGCTCAACCGGAGCGCGGTTACAATGCGGTTTTATTTTTTCAGCTTCTCGGGCCGCGCCCGGTTAGCTCTACGTTAGGCATTGTTGAGGAGGAAACATGATGTCGCTAGATGATTTATCAGATATTGCTACTGTCGTAATTGCATTATGCACGGGATATGGGTTGTATTTTGCTAAGCTCCAAATCAAAAATAGTAGGGAAGCACAGCGTGAAGCAACTGCTAAATCTATATTCCAGGATTATATTAAGGCGTGTGTCTCTTACCCTAAGCTTGCAAAACCAAATTTTACTGAAATTAAGGCTAATCCAGTTTTACTAAAGGAGTACGAGTGCTTTAGAACGCTCGTTTTAAATGCCTGTGAAGAAATCCATCTTTTGTTTCCAAACGATAACTACTGGACGCATGCACTTTATTCGCATTTGACACTCCATAAAGATTCCCTATCTGATAACTTTAATTCTGATTCTTACAGCAAAGCATTTCAGAAGCTCGTAAATGATGTAGTAACTGGAAATAAAGCTATATTAAAAAATGATTGGCGGTAGCAGTTTTCAGGTCTATTTCAAAAAATTTTCACAAGGGGGTGTTGTGAACCTTCCCATTATTAAGCCTAACATGACAACTCGTAAGGCGATAGTTGTTCAGCCGAATGAAATCTAAAAGAGTTACGGAATATGCATTTTGAATGGGATCCGAAAAAAGCTACGGCAAACCGGCGCAAACGAAGCGACCAGCGCATTACGCGATGTGTTTTCGGCCACTGCTCACGACCCTGATCATTCGGATGACGAGGAACGATTTGTAACCTTTTCTGTTTCCTCCCAAGGACGATTGCTTACGGTATCTCATACCGATAGAGGCAATGCCATTCGCATCATATCAGCACGACTAGCAACTAATGCCGAAAGGCAAATTTATGAAGAAAGTTAAATCAGACATGACAGACGAACTTAGGCCAGAATACAAACGATCAGATTTCGGTGAAATCGTGCGCGGCAAGTACGCAAACCAGATTAAAGAAGAAACGAATGTCGTGCTTCTTGAGCCTGATATTGCTAAGGCTTTTCCTAATGATGAAGCGGTAAACAAAGCGCTTCGATATTTACTGGAAATGGCAAAGACATCGACCCGCCTAACCCAACGCGGAGCTTTGCGTTAGCCTTTCAAAACCATCAGGTAGCAACATTGAGCCAGTTCATTATTCGCCCTGAACAATCAGCCGATGCAACGGCTATTACCCGCGTCACGGAACAGGCGTTCAAATCAGCGCCGCGCAGTAACCAGGCCGAGCAGTTCATTGTGCTTGCCCTGCGCCGTTCTAATGCACTTTCAGTCTCCCTTGTCGCGGAACAGCAGGCACAGGTGGTCGGCCATATTGCTTTCTCGCCTGTGCGAATCTCTGACGGTTCGGCGCATTGGTATGGTCTTGGCCCGTTATCCGTCCTGCCAGAGCTACAGCGCCGGGGCATTGGTAGGGCACTCATCAGCAGCGGCATTGAGAAGCTTCACTTTCTAGGCGCCGCTGGTTGCGTTGTGCTTGGCGAGCCAGACTATTATGGGCGGTTCGGCTTCAAAAACAGGCGTGAGTGCATATTGGATGGTGTTCCCCAAGAGTATTTTCTGTCATTGGAGTTTGGACAGCATTGCGCAAGCGGCAAGGTTACTTACCATGAAGCATTCAGCGCAAAGAGCGAACAAAACACGTAAGTCGTATAGATGTAAGTTGGATTCGACGATAGGCAATCCACCCTCGGAACACTCCGATATGGCGGTTTGCTGACGCGAAACCACGTTACGCGTTATTCGTCGCTAATTTAGCTGGCGTCGAGTTAGATTTTAGCCAACAGCTCATCGTATTTATCACGGCGATGATTGCCGCTATGGGTGCGCCTGGCATTCCTAGCCCCGGTATGGTCACCATGGTCATGACGCTGCAATCGGTAGGCTTACCCGCAGAAGCGATTGCCATTTTATTACCGATTGTTCGTTTGCTCGATACCATACGAACGATGGTTAACGTCGAAGGCGATTTAGTCGGAAGTTTAGTGGTGCAGAAGTTGGTTTATTCTGAATAAACGAAGCAACAGTCATAGAAACACACAGCGAGGTTTTCAAGCGCGTTGATAAATCGGTTGCCCAACGCGTTGAATGTGCTCAAGCAAGCTAAGGTTTTGTAGCGTATCGACGTGACACAGGTCAATTTGATACGGTAGCAACAAATCATCAAGGCGGTTTTCCAGCGCCAATAATTGTTCAGAAGTAAGGTCTGGGCCAAATAGAGCAATATCAATGTCCGAACCAAGCCGATAATTGCCTTTAGCGCGTGAGCCAAATACACAAGCGCTCTGCAATTGCGGGGTAACAGCCATTTCGGCACGTAGCGCGTTGAGTACCGAGGGACTTAAGCCTAGGGTCGTCGCATCAACCAGTTTGAGCATCGCGCAGTATTTCCATCCGACGAGCAAACAGCTGAAACAAAGGCCTGTAGCGCTCAACAATCAGCGCTATCAATTGCTGGGCAGTTGCTTCGTCATAAGTGTGGGCAGAGCGGTTTCGGCTTTTAATCGTTTCCATCCAAGCTTCGCCATCTTGAATCAAGCCGCGCTTAAAAGCTTCGCGGATGGCATCGCGCGAGCCGGTGAGCGTGAAGTTACCCTGATATTCAAAATAGTCTTTCATGACATTCCAGGCGAGTTCATGAGTAAACTCGAACGCTTTGATTAAGCCTTGTTGCTCGAGTTTAGACAGAGGGCGTTGCTGTTGTAACGCCACGGCTTCGTCTAGTTGGGCAAATGCCCGGCCATAGTTGGCAAAGCGTTGCAGCCAACGAATATCAGCGTCCGATTGAGAGTTAATAGTGCTTATCCTGTTGGTCATTTAAATAATGCTGATAATCCTTGTCGGCTGCCTCGAAACACTTGTCTCGCGTATCGCTATCAGCCAATTTAGAGCATTCGTTACGCCTAACGCCTTGTGATAAATCATAAACTTGTTCAGCAGAACACGCAGTTAAGACTGAGCTTAAAACGATTAAAATTATTCGCTGCATTGCATACCTCCTGAAAATAACCGATAAGCCGGATTCTGTGTTTGTTCGGAATAAACAAAGCCTGAATGCTCTAAACAGTGTTCAAAAGTTTTACGCTCAGATGCAGGTAATTGTAAACCCATTAACACTTTACCAAATGCTGCACCATGATTACGGTAATGAAACAAGCTGATATTCCAGCGCCCGCCTAACTCGCTTAAAAAGCTGGCTAAAGCGCCTGGTCGCTCCGGAAATTCAATACTGTAAATCACTTCATTCAGCTCACACGGCGCATGACCACCAACCATATAGCGAATATGCTCTTTAGCTAATTCATTCGCGGTCATATCGGTAATGCCAAAACCTTGTTGCTGTAAGAACTGAATCACCTCTTGTCTATCGGACTCTAAGCCACTGCTGGAGATGCCAACAAACACTTGCGCCATGGCGTTATCAAAATAACGATAGTTGAATTCAGTAATACTACGCCCGCCCAATAATTGACAAAACTTAAAAAAACTACCCGGTACTTCTGGAATGCTAACGGCTAACAATATTTCTTTATGCTCACCGACTTGCGCCCGCTCGGCAACATAGCGTAAGCGGTCAAAATTCATGTTAGCACCGCTATCTATCGCGATGAAGGTTTGTCCTGTAACACTTTCACGCTCGATGTATTTTTTTAAACCGGCAACCGCTAACGCACCCGCTGGCTCAGCGATGGAACGCGTATCATCAAAAATATCTTTAATCGCGGCGCAGATTTCATCGGTATTCACCGTTATCACTTCATCAACGTATTTTTGCGCTAATCGAAATGGCTCAGCACCGACTTGTTTAACCGCGACACCATCGGCAAACAACCCGACTTGCTCGATAATAACCCGCTCACCGGCATCTAATGCACGTTTTAAACAATCAGCATCATCGGGCTCTACGCCAATAATTTTGACTTCGGGCC
>CAWUNX010000354.1:0-4102 GCA_963923905.1 uncultured Methylocucumis sp. | reverse complement strand
GTGTTTTTAGTTTATCAACCTATCTCTCTGTCCGTTATTATTAGACCACTACAAAGTCTGGTGATACGCAAAACTCAACTGTAAATTCTCTTATTTATAAAAGCTTTAATATCATAGTGAAAAGTAGACAGGAGCTTTTAAATGAGATAATAAAGCTTATGGTTACGAGAAATAAAGCTAGGTAGGAGTAGTCCATTCCATTGCCCTACTACATTTTTGGGTTTTAAAAGGTCTACAGATTCAGTAAGCCTTGTGCAAAAGTATTTTATACATCCCTAAGCATTTGAAAAGTCATTAAATCACAATAAATCTACCGTATAAGACTTAGCTTACAGCCTTAGCTGTTCCTCCCCCCACTATCAGAGGTGTCTTATGCAAGCTATCCTAAGAGATTTAAACCAAGCATGTCATGACATAAACGCATCGGCGTTGATTTCAAATGATGGGCTTGTTATCGCGTCCATCTTGCCTGCGACGATTAACGAAGATGTGTTAGCGTCTATGACGGCCGCATTGCTCTCAATAAGTGTACGCAGTAGCAAAAATCTATCAAAAAGCGTTTTAGAACAAGTGATTATAAAAAATACTAGCGGCTATATGATTATTAGCCAAGTCAATGAAGAAATTGCATTAACGGTATTAGCCGAGCAACACGCTGACTTAAATAGCATAACTCAAGCCTGTCAACACTGGTTAACTCAACAAAACACAGCGTTTTTATTTGAACCGGCTTATTAAAACCTAGTAAAAGTATGGGATAATCCAAATCTATTACTACTGGAGTACACAGATGGATTATCCCACGATTGAAGCCTGTATTGGCAACACGCCGCTCGTGAAATTACAACGCTTACCGGGTGTCACAAACAATACTGTTTTATTAAAACTTGAAGGCAATAACCCTGCGGGTTCAGTCAAAGACCGACCTGCTTTATCAATGATTAAACACGCCGAATTACGCGGCGACATTAAACCGGGCGATAGGCTTATTGAGGCCACTAGCGGTAATACCGGCATTGCGTTGGCGATGGCTGCGGCTATCAAGGGTTATAAAATGACCTTAGTCATGCCCGACAATATGAGCGAAGAGCGTCGTGCCGCGATGAAGGCTTATGGTGCCGAGTTAATTTTGACCCCCGCCTCTGGCAGTATGGAAGCCGCGATTGATAAAGCTAATAGCATGGAAGCCGCCGGTGAAGGCAAAATCCTTAATCAATTCGGTAATTCTGATAATCCACTAGCGCATTATGAAGGTACTGGGCCAGAAATCTGGCGCGATACTAAAGGCACAATTACTCATTTTGTAAGCGCGATGGGTACGACCGGCACGATTATGGGAACTTCCCGATATTTAAAAGAACAAAACCCCGCGATACAAATCATAGGCGTACAACCTAAAGATGAAGCCAAAATCCCCGGCATACGTCGTTGGCCGGAAGAATACTTGCCTAAGATTTATGAAGCGCACCGCGTCGATGAAATTATCTTAGTCGAGCAATTCTCTGCCGAAGAAACCACGCGGAAACTCGCTGCTGAAGAAGGTATTTTCTCAGGCGTATCAACCGGCGGTGCTGTTTTTATCGCATTACAACTGGCTAAGCAACTTGAAAACGCAGTTATTGTTGTGATTAACTGCGATAGAGGCGATAGGTATTTATCGACTGGGGTATTTCCAGGTTAATGTTAACAACAGCAACAATGCTTAACTATAACGCCAGGGTATGCAATGCGCTGCCCTACTTAAGATTATCAAACATAGGTGTTCTCGCTGGACTGTTATGTCTTGCGTTGACTGCATGTAACAACGCGAGTACGCCTACTAACACAGCACCACCCGCTCCGCCGCCACCTAAAGTTAAAATCACGCAGGCCGTCACGCAAGACGTGACTGAATGGGACGATTTCACCGGGCGCATTGCAGCCGTTGAAAGCGTTGACGTAAAAGCGCGCGTATCTGGCTATTTAGATAACGTATCATTTAGCGCAGGCTCAATGGTTCATAAAGGCGATGTGTTATTTCAAATCGATGCTAGACCGTATCAAGCACAACTTGATTACGCGCAAGCTGAATTAGGCCGCGCACAAACCAAACAGCAATTAGCACAAAATGATTTCATGCGGGCCGAACGTTTATTTCAAGCCAAAGCGATTTCGGCTGAAGAGCATGATGCGCGCAGTAAAGGTTTGCAAGAGACCAGCGCTGCGGTCAAATCAGCACAAGCGAATGTCGCTATTGCTCGCTTAAATGTCGATTACACGACGCTTCGTTCACCTATTGATGGCCGTATTGATAGAGAATTTATCACTGTTGGTAATATGGTGAATGCCAATGACAGCTTGCTGACCCAAATTACTAAGATTGACCCTGTTTATGTGTATATCCCTGCCGATGAACGCTCAGTTTTAAAATACCAACGCTATTTAGCTAGCTCTAAAACACAAACAGCTGCCATCCCGGTTCGACTGGCTTTAAGCGACGAGCAAAGTTTCACTCATCTAGGCCATTTAGATTTTATAGCGCCTAATGCGGACGCAAATACCGGCACGGTAAGCCTAAGAGCGGTTTTTCCTAACCGCGACGGTTTATTACAGCCTGGCTTTTTTGCCCGCGTACAAATACAAGCGACACCGACTTACTCAGCATTATTAATTCCTGAACGCGCCATTGCTAGCGATCAAGCACAACGCTTTGTCTGGGTTGTCGATGATAAACAGCAGGTTAGCTACCGAAAAGTTGAATTAGGTGCGCGCATCAATGGGTTGCGCGTTATTCGCGCAGGGTTAAATGCCAACGACTGGTTAGTTTATGAGGGCTTGCCACGCCTTAAGCCTGGACTGACCGTCGATGCCGAACGGCTACCTGTTAGCCAGTAAATCTAAACCATCATGGATAAATTCAGCCATTTTTTTATCGATAAACCTATTTTTGCGTCGGTCTTATCGTTATTAATCCTCTTATTAGGCGGTTTAGCCTTACTGGGCTTACCGATTAGCCAGTACCCAGAAATAGCCCCGCCTACCGTAGTCATTAGCGCTAACTATCCCGGTGCTAACGCACAAGTCGTGGCCGATACTGTTGCCGCACCGATAGAACAAGAAGTGAACGGCGTCGAAGATATGCTGTATATGTCGTCACAATCGACCAATAGCGGTTCTTTCTCATTAACCATCGCGTTTAAGCCAGGTACGCTGCTGGATAAAGCGCAAGTGCAAGTACAAAACCGTGTCGCATTAGCCACGCCTAAATTACCCGAAGAAGTCAATCGCCAAGGCATTAGCGTTAAAAAACGCAGCCCGGATTTAAGCTTAGTGGTAAATTTAATCTCGCCGAATCAACGCTATGACAGCGTGTATTTAAGCAATTATGCGCTACTGCAAATCAAAGACAGCTTAGCGCGTTTACCTGGCGTCGGCGATATTATCGTGTTTGGCGCACGCGATTACAGTATGCGGCTATGGTTAAATCCTGAGCAAATCGCGGCGAGAAATTTAACCGCTAGCGATATCTTAGCCGCCGTGCGCGAGCAAAATGTGCAAGTCGCTGCGGGTGTAATTGGTCAACAACCTGCCGACAGTAACAATGATTTTCAATATACCGTAAGCACGTTAGGACGCCTCACCGAACCTGAGCAGTTTGCCAATATTGTCATTAAACAAGGCGCTAATGGTGAGCTCACCCGCTTAAAAGACGTTGCTCGCATTGAATTAGGCGCTAAAGACTATAACGCCGGATTGTTTTTAGATGGCCAACAAACCGTGGGCTTAGCCATTTTTCAACTACCTGGCTCGAATGCGCTAGATACCAAAAAAGCCGTAGAAGCCGAAATGGTTAAGCTAAAAACACGCTTTCCGGATGGTTTGGACTATGTTGTCGTTTATGACACGGTCGTGTTTATTCAACAATCAATTAACGCCGTCGTTAAAACGCTGTTTGAAGCGCTATTACTGGTTGTTATTGTCATCATCGTGTTTTTACAAAATTGGCGGGCAACGATTATTCCGTTATTAGCCGTGCCGGTATCATTAATCGGCGCATTCGCGGTCATGGCAGCATTAGGGCTGTCGCTAAATACCTGTCTCTTATACACATCTGACGCTGCCG
>CAWUNX010000353.1:0-4124 GCA_963923905.1 uncultured Methylocucumis sp. | reverse complement strand
TACAGTTGAACTTTAGAGTTAGTTTAGACTATTTGATGGTTTATGCACCAACGCCCTTCCTCTAATAAAAACCTCTTCCTCAAAGGCATTATTATCAAGTTGGGCTTTAAGCTTATTAAGTTCTTGTCTGTACTCAGATGCTGGTGCTTCCCGAATATTATTTGTTAATTCATCAAGATGATTCTGATAAGGAATTGATTTATATAAATGCTTTGTTCTGGAAAAATACTCTTCTAGCAAAAAGTGCCTCAAAATTTCCCTAGATTCAGCACCTGCAAGCAATTGAGCTAATTCGCAATCAATTTTAGCGTACTGAACAGCAGCGTTCAAATTAGCGAAGCTTCTCATTGCTGATTTTGCCTCAACCCACTTTTCATAACCTGGATTGGCTATTAATTTCCAAAAGCCGTCGCTCTGCATATGGAAAAAAGGCAAAGCAAATATCATATTGTGATCAGAATCGACCAATTTAGCCCAGTTTGATTTAAAAAAACTTATTAACTCAGGCGTTATATAAATCTGTTTTGCTTGTAATGGATTAACATCAAATAAATTAATAATACTCAATAATAGAATTGGCTTATGCGGCGCTCCGCCGTTCTTCCTGTCACGACGTAGTTTTTTGAATTTGAGCAAATAATGATTTAGGTCTTTCACTTTTGTTGAGTCCTATCTTCCTGAAGATGTCTTACCATACTCGGATACATTTATTCTATACGAATTAGCCCCTAATTCTCATAGGCCAGAAAACTAGATGCTGTGTTTAAGCATAGACTTGAAACACAACATCTAGCATCAACAAGCTATCTAATTGGCTTAATACTCATCATCCAACTCCTCCGCCAATTTCTTACCTTTACCATAACTCGGCGCAATACTCACCAATACAGTGACTAAGGTAGCCACATAAGGTACGGCTTGTACGGATAACACCGAAATCCAGAGCTTACCGCTGAGGTTGTCGAAGTGTTCGAGTAAAGCCATGCTGATGATGGCGGTCGCCAATAATAACAGCAACCCTATTTCTTCGCGGATAATCATTAGGCCTTGGATTAACGCGCCATGCGCCTCGTATTTCGGCGTGCGCATAAAAGGTTTTCCTGATGTGAACAAGCCTTGTATCGTACCTTTGGCGACGGTATGGGTTAATGATAAACCGGCTAAGGCGGCGCCTAGCGATTGCAGTACCGAACACGGAACACGAGCTTTATATAACCATAAGCCGCGTAGTACTTTGAACGCAAATAGGCCAATGGTCGGTAATAAGAAGGCATTAACCGGTAATTCACTATGAATCGGGTCGTAAACGATTAACGCGGTTAATAATAAGCTGGTCATGGTAAACAATAACGCTAACGCGTCAGAAAACCACGGCAACCAGCCTGCGACGAAGTAGTAACGCTGCGCCGCGGTGAGCGGTGATTTTTTGCTGGGTAAGAAACTACGCCAATGCGCTTTGATGATTTGCATTGCACCGTACACCCAACGGAAGCGTTGCGTCATATAACCTGAGAAGGTATCCGGCATTAAGCCTTTACCAAATGAGTCTTTGACATACACCGAATCATAGCCCGCCTCGTACAGCCTTAAGCCTAATTCGCTGTCTTCGCAAATACACCATTCCGACCAACGCCCAACTTCCAGTAACGCGGATTTGCGAATCATGGTCATCGTACCGTGTTGAATAATGGCGTTATATTCGTTGCGTTGCACCATACCGATATTAAAGAAACCGGCGTATTCCCAATAACACATGTTTTTAAATGAGCTTTGTTTGCGGTCGCGATAATCTTGCGGCGATTGTATAAAGCCGACGTTTTCGTTATCGAAATACGGCACCATGCATTTCAACCAGTCCGGCGATAAGATGTAATCGCTATCGATAATCGCGATAATCTCAGCATCGCTGGCGGTTTGTTCTAAGGCATGGTTAATCGCACCCGCTTTAAAGCCTGGCCAGTTTTCTAAATGGAAAAACCGAAACATAGGGCCTAAGCGTTCGCAATCTTCTTGTACCGGTTGCCATACGGCTGGGTCTTTAGTGTTGTTATCCATAACTAAAACTTCTAAATTTGGATAATCCACTTTCGCTAGCGCTTCTAGCGTTTTTCTGACCATTGCCGGTGGTTCGTTATGTATCGGTAAGTGTAACGATACTTTGGGGTATTTAAACTCAGCGCTAGGTGTTAACGGTTCAAACGTTCTAGCACTTTTTCTATGCCAAACCACTTCGGCAATTTCCAAACTTTCTATCATTAAAATCAAAGCCGCTAGCACTTGCATCAGGATTAAAATCACCCAAAACACGATGGTTAACGGGGTTTGATATTGCTGCGCACCGACCGAGACCGACCAAAAAATGGTCGAGGCGGCTAAGTTGGTAATAACGCCAAAAAACACAATACCGGGTAATTGTAAGGTTCTGCGGGTAAACAAAAACAAGGCCATTAACACGGCACTGAAAATCGTCGCACCCGTCGCCCAATTAGACCAGTTAGGTAAGGCAATCACATCGCCATCCATAGGGTATTTTGCCGCTCTATCCGCGTTAAAAACGCCCCAATAAGCCCCAGCCGAACCTTCTATAGATTGTTTCCAGGGTTGGTCAAAGGCTTCAACGATGTAGTACGTGACTTTTTCTTTATCAGCGCGGTTTAAGAACTCGCGTAAGACTTTCGCTTGATTCGATACTGATGCCGTGGCGTGGCGTGCCGGTTGTCCATCCGATGGCCAGCCAATTTCCGTAATGATGACGGGTTTATTCGGATAGGCTTTTTGTACATCGTGATAGCGGTCAAAAATATAATCGACAGCATCATCAGCAGCAATACCTTCCCAGTACGGCAAGATGTGCACCGCAATAAAATCAACTTCTTCAACTAATTTAGGGTGTTTTAACCATTCTGCCCAGGTTTCTGACGTACTGACCGGACGCCAGCTATTGGTACGTTTTTTAACTTCACGAATATATTCAATTAATGCTGCTTCTGGAATGTCGTTCCTCAGCATCACTTCGTTGCCGACCATTAGCCGAATGATTTTAGGGTTATTTTGCCTAGTAATATCGATTAACGTCTCAATCTCTTGTTTGTTCTTTTCTAAATTACCGTCTATCCAAGCACCTAAGGTGACATTGAGATTATGCTTAGCGGCAACTTCTGGGATTTTATGCTGGCCTCTGAGCATACTATAGGTTCTAACCGCATGAACTTTGTTTTCTAACAAGGCCAAATCCTTATCTATGTCCTCGCTTTTGACAAAAATATTGTCTCTAGGGTCGTCGCCTTTACGCGTGGGGTCATAGGTCAACCCCATGGTGGTTTTAGTCCAGGGTTGCAACTGCAACGGGTTGTTCACATAACTCCAAATGCTGAAATTAATCATAACCAGCAATGCAAGTGCAAATAGAGTTGCTATCTTTTGTTTCATTGGAATGCTCGACTTTCGCTGAACGCTGTTGGGGAATATTTGAGGGAATCTTAGCGGATTTTAGCTGAATGCTCGTTAACTAAGAAATCCGTATTACACATATCGAAGAGGCTTGACATCAACGTACGCATCACTCGACAGTTTCAAATCACCGTCGGTAATGCGTTAAGCGGTATTTTACACAGGTTATGATGCGACAAGAAATTATTTACCTGTGCTAAGGTGTCTCGCCCACTCATCACGATGCTATAATTTCCGGCTTTACGAGCAACCTTCTCCACACTGATGTATACATGGTCTGCCATTTATAAAATCGCTTTAAAACATAAAAAATCACTGATTTGCTCGCATATCATCGCGATTTTAGCCACCATTGCCAGCGTGCCTGTACCTTTACTAATGCCGTTGTTAGTCGATGAGGTGTTATTGCATAAACCCGGCCTTGTCATTCATTTTTTAAATCAGCTTTTCCCGCTGGCTTGGCAGCAGCCCATTTTTTATATCGCGGTCGTGTTAGTCGCGAGCTTATTGCTTAGACTCATCGCCATTGCGTTTAATATTATCCAGTCCCGGCAATTTTCCAGCATCTCCAAAGATGTGGTGTTTCGTTTTCGCCAAAGCTTAATCACGCATTTGCAAACCATTTCTATGGCTGAATATGAAAGCTTAGGCACGGGTAGCGTCGTCACGCATTT
>CAWUNX010000352.1:0-4127 GCA_963923905.1 uncultured Methylocucumis sp. | reverse complement strand
GCCTTTATCCGATTTGATTCGGGCTGCGAACACCTGTGGGTAATGAGAAGTTACGCCATAGCCTTTAGAAAAAGGGCAGGGATATAAGGTGTTGGTTGTAGATTTAAGCATTCGCGTGATGGTTTGCTAACTTAAGATAGACTATGAACAATATCACATAATACACTATCGTTTGAACCTGACAGATTGGGTTTTAGCTAAAGAGGCCAATATGAACATTCATGAATACCAATCAAAACAATTGCTTAAATTTTATGAGGTCGCTGTACCTGATGGCGGTATCGCGACGAATGTTGAGCAAGCGGTTAGCATTGCCAGACAATTAAATGAGTCAGCTTGGGTGGTAAAAGCTCAGATTCATGCTGGCGCGCGCGGTAAAGCCGGGGGTGTTAAATGTGTAACCGACCTAACCGAGTTAGAGCAATGTTGTTTAGCTTTACTGAATCGGCGTTTAGTCACTGTACAAACCCATGCAGATGGCCTGCCGGTCAACACGGTGTTAGTGGAAAAATCCTATGCGATTAAACGAGAGTTTTATTTGAGCTTAATCGTTGATAGAGGGTTAGAGCGACTTCTGTTTATTGCATCCGCCGATGGCGGCATGGACATAGAAGAGATTGCCCAACATCACCCTGAGCGCATCATTACGGTTGCGATTCATCCGACCACAGGCTTACAAGCCTATCAAGTTCGTAATGTCGCCTATGCCTTAAGCCTTAATGCCACGCAGCAAAAGGCGTTGGCTAAAATTATGCGCGGCATGTATGAATTATTTATAGCTAAAGATGCTAGCCAAATTGAAATTAATCCGTTAATTGAAACGGCGGATGGCGAATTAATCGCCTTAGATGCCAAGATTAATTTTGACGATAACGCGTTAAGCCTACATCCCGATATTGCGGCTTTACGCGATGAAAGCCAAGAAGACAGCAAAGAACTTGCCGCGCAACAACATGATTTAAATTACATCACGCTAGAAGGCAATATTGGCTGTATGGTCAATGGTGCAGGCTTAGCGATGGCGACGATGGATTTAGTCAAATTAAAAGGCGGTCAGCCAGCTAATTTTTTAGATGTAGGCGGCGGGACGAATGTCGAAAAAGTTTGTGAAGCCTTTAAGCTTATTGTTGCAGACCCTGATATTAAAGCTATTTTAGTCAATATTTTTGGCGGTATCGTCAAATGCGATGTGATTGCCTCGGGTATTTTAGCGGCGATACAACAAGTGCATGTCAGTATTCCCGTCGTGGTGCGCTTAGAAGGCACCAATGTAGATGAAGGCCGTGCGCTGCTGACCAATACCGGACTACAAATTTATCCTAGCGATGATTTAGCGCAAGCGGCTGAACTCGTTGTGAAATTAGCCCATTCCTAATTAAAAGACTTGTCACTACGCTTATGAGCATATTAATCGATAAAAACACCAAAGTACTGTGCCAAGGTTTCACTGGAAAACAAGGCACCTTTCATTCTGAACAAGCCTTAGCTTATGGTACGCAGCTTGTTGGCGGCGTAACACCGGAACGAGGTGGGCAACGTCATTTAGGCTTACCAGTTTTTAATACCGTTGCCCAGGCTGTGGCAGAAACAGGCGCGGATGCCAGCATGATTTATGTGCCGCCGCCGTATGCTGCCGATGCAATATTAGAAGCTGCCGATGCCGGTATTAAACTCATCGTTTGTATTACCGAAGGCATTCCGGTGTTACAAATGCTTAGAGTGAAAGCTGTGTTAGCCGGTACAGAAACCTTATTAATCGGGCCGAATTGCCCAGGCATTATCACCCCCGGACAATGCAAAATCGGTATTATGCCGGGAAAAATCCATCAACCCGGTGTGATAGGCATTGTTTCGCGCTCAGGTACGCTAACGTATGAATCCGTACAACAAACCACCGCGCAAGGTTTAGGGCAATCCACTTGCGTTGGCATAGGTGGCGACCCAATACACGGTATGAATTTTGTCGATGTACTACGCCGTTTTCAAGACGACGAACAAACCCAAGGCATTGTCATGGTCGGTGAAATCGGTGGCAGCGAAGAAGAAGACGCCGCTGAGTTTATCAAAAACCATGTGACTAAACCCGTTGTCGCCTATATCGCCGGGCAAACTGCACCACCTGGAAAACGTATGGGACACGCTGGCGCGATTGTCACCGGCGGTAAAGGTACGGCGAGTAGCAAAGTAGCTGCGTTAACAGCGGCGGGCGTGACAGTCGTTTCTGCGGTTACCGATATTGGCGCGGCGATGCGGGAGAAGGTGTAGTTAGGCAGCAAAATAGCCTGGTTAAATGGATGGCCAACATGGTTCGCTGAAACGAGAGACCTGATGCTGGGCGGGTTATTCAACCCGCCCTTAATGTTTTATCGTACTATCAGGCAAGGTTGAAACGTTTGGATCGGGGTTACAAAACCCCGTCCCGCTCAACGCGATAAGATGCCCACCCACATAGGTTGTGCCGAACAACGTGAGGCGCAACATTCGTGAACGATGCGCTTTCTTGCGTTGGCGCATCTTATCGCATTATTTATTAGTCAGAAATTGCCTTTGAATTGGATTGCCAAGAAATATCAATTGTTCGATGCTGGCGCATGCAGTCCCTAAGATATAAGTTGATAAGACTTTGATAAGGCACCCCCGTATCTTCCGCCATTTCCTTGAAATACCCGACTATATCCTCGCCCAACCGAATAGTAACCGACTTTTTAAGCTTGGAAGCATAAGGGTTTTTTCGGGACTTCATTTGAGAAAGATCGTATTCTGCTTTCATGGCACATTACCTTTGTAGTGGTTGCATTCGCGTTTGGTTGCTTTGCGTGCTGATATTATCCGGATGGTATTGCCTGATTCATGCTCGCAATGACAGACAAGCAACAGTCTGGATTCACAACTAAAACCAAGCATCAAGAAACGGTGTTCTTCACTCGAATGCTCTTCATCATAAAACTGCACTGCAAATTCGTCATAGAAAACAGACTTGGCTGCTTCAAAAGAAACGCCATGTTTTTTCTGGTTAGCCGCAGCTTTTGTAGTATCCCATTCGAACTTAATCATGGTTACATTGTATGTACAAAAGCTGCTATGTCAAGAATTGCCCAGCGTTCGAGATAAGCACTGACCACATCAAGCCTATGCATACGTTGCTCTATGTTTTATTAGCTGGCGTCAGAGCATTAAGCAAAATATCAACGTGATGCTAACGCGGCAATATTCATCGACGGCGCATCCCATATAGCAAACCAAGCCACGGTCAACACGCAGAAACAATAATCTGGACTTTGCATAGTCCCAGCAAAAAACGTAAGCCATAGTACGTCATCATCTTGTAAGCTTTTGTATTAGCGATATTAACGCCGGTTAGCCAGATAGTTTAGAAAATTGGTTTAGCGAAAATACAACATTTATTAAGACGATTAAGGTGTTTTTGCATTAATATTCTCCTGCTGGGCTTTTAGCGATGGGAGAAAGTGCTGCTTGAGCAATAAATCTATTGGCATTGGAGTACACACTTGGATTTGTACTCCAATACTTTTTAGCGCCCAGCCTTCCAAAATTCCTTAAAAGCCATATTGAGTCGTTGTTACGAGTAACAACGCTACTTTTTGTTTGATTACCTTGCGTCAAAGGCCTTATGCTTGAATCGATTAAACGTCTTGCTTTAGCGTTATTACTGGTGGTGCTGGCCAGTGCGGTGTTGTTATGGTCGGATAGACATAATCGTCTAGTCAGCGAGCGGCAAACTGACGGCTCGGCTTTTCATCCTATCCCTATCGCTATTTTGCAACATAGTTCTAATCCGATGATGGAAGAGATTCGGCAAGGTGTGTTGGATGGTTTGCGTACCCAAGGGTTTGAGGACGGGCAAAAATTAGCGATTACGTTTTATAACCCGGAAGGGGATTTGCCGACCGGGAATTTAATGGCGCAAAAGATTACCGCCGGTGAATATCGCTTAGCGATTTCTATTTCTACGTTAATGTTACAAGCCTTGGCGAATGCTAATCGTAGCACTGGCTTAACCCATGTGTTTGGCGCAGTGACGTCGCCAGTTGCAGCAGGCGTCGGTATTAAGGCTATGGATAGCTTGGACAAGCCCCGTTATTTAACCGGCATAGGTACACCTGTCT
>CAWUNX010000351.1:0-4138 GCA_963923905.1 uncultured Methylocucumis sp. | reverse complement strand
GATCCTCTCTGGTCTCGTGGGCTCGGAGATGTGTATAAGAGACAGCAGCTATGGCAGGCTCAGCGCTAATTGCGATGGCGGACGGCTCGGTGTCTGCTGAGGAAAAACAGAAAATGGTGAAATTTATTGAAGGGCATGATGCTTTGTCGGTGTTTACGACTAGCGATGTGATTAAGGCGTTTCAAGATTATATTGGTCAGTTAGAGTTTGACAAAGACATTGGTGAAGCCAAAGCCTATCAAGCGTTAGGCAAAATGAAATCGAATGCCGAAGCAGCGCGCTTATTAATCCGTATGATTATTGCCATTGCGGCATCCGATGGTAATTTCGATGCGAGCGAAAAAGTCGTTGCGGCAAAAATCGCGCAAGAACTAGGTTTAAATGCCAGTGAGTTTGGGCTTTAATCTGGTTAAGTGTTCCTACGCATAGCGCGTAGGAACAACAAAAATATTACGGGCAAGCACTCGCGTCTGGTTGAGTAGCTTTAGGAATGCTAGAAAGATAAGCGTAAATCGCTTCTAAATCACGGTCGCTCATGAGTCCATAAACTGGCCAAGGCATCACTTGTAAAATATTATCCGGTTCATGCGGGTCTTTGCCGGTACGCATTAAATCTTTAAACTCGGCTAATGTTACGCCAGCCGGTTTACCACTCGCATCAGGTGTTAAATTAGCTGAAATAAAAGGACCAAAGGCTTTACCACCCGCTAAATACGCTTTAGCGTTAAATTGCAGTGCTTCGCCTTTATACGGATCACGCCCTGTCGCAAACGATGGGCAGGTATGACAATCATTACAGCCACCTTGTGTATTAACGATATAGCTGCCTAGATACACTTGGTCGGCTTTTCTGCCGGTTAAATTGAGTTTTATAGGCAAACGTTTGGCTGAACTATTGATAATGTCTTTGCCTATTTGAACTTTAGTTTGTTCGGGCGAGCGCACGGTAACCGACGCTTTCATACCCGCATGGATAGTACAGTGGTATGCATAACTGCCTTCTTTACTAAAGCCTTGAGTAAACGACTGAGCTTTAGCTAAGTTACCGCTATCCCAAACACCTGTATCGGATGTGCTAGTATGAGTAAATGAATCTTGGTTAACCCATTTCACTTTGTCGCCAATATCCAGGGTTAGCGTAGTGGCTGAAAACGCAAAATCGGCAATATTGACGGTCACCGTTTTTGCATAAGCCGTGCTGGCCATTAAACCCAGCGGTAAAACTAAAACGTGTAATACTTTCAACATAATAACCTCACCTTCTTTGTATAATTATTTTGAAGTGAATAGTAGAAACAGCACTATTCTTTTGGGTATTGCAACCTCGCTAGCGTAAATTCGCTACCGAAAGCCAAGTCGTAAGGGCTGTTTCGCGATAGCAAACCGCCACGGGTGGGTCCCGAGTACGGATTGTCTAGCGGTGAATTTCCCTACGAACTTGGTTGACACAAACCTATCCTGGTTTGCGGTTAAGCTGATTAATAATGCCATTAACCAGGTTAAATCGTTTATCGTGCTTAGAGTTATAAGCTGATTTTCGATAGAAACATTAGCACATAGTGTTGAGACACTGCTAGTTTTTGCTTAGTTTATAGCATGTTACCCGTTTTATTGAGTGTTAGCTGAGTAAATGAGTCAAGCGTTGTATAACGTATGGCCAGGCTTCTTCGTCAAACTGTCTCATGATGCGTACTGTTGGATACCAAGGGCTGGTGTCGGTTTCTAATAGCCAACGCCAATCTGATGCGTGTTGTAAGATTAGCCATGTTGGCTTACCCATCGCACCTGCTAAATGCACGATAGTGCTGTCAACGGTAATGATTAAATCGAGTTGTTGTATTAGCGCTGCAAGCTGTGCGTAATCATGAAAAGCTGATTCTTGATAGTTAACTTGATAGTGTGTTAACACGCTGATTTCAGCCGGTGTCGGACTAGGCTGTAAACTATGCCAAGCAACATTGGTTAAGTTAAATACAGCTTGCCAATCGCTTAAGGCTTGCACAGGCTCAGGCCGGTTAAACTCGTCATTAAACGGTGACCAACAAAGACCTATGCGCCGTTGTTGTGAAGGTGTCACATAGATGGGCGTAGGGATGGTACAGCTTAAGTAAGGCGTATAAGGCGGTAATGTGGTTAGCTCAATTGCTAAAATATGCGCTAGGCTAAGCAATGGGCAAACAACATCAATGGCATCTAAGTTTAGCTCAGCAAAGCTTTTGATGTTGTTAATGCCCGTGAGTAGCGTCAGTAACGGTTGTAACGATTCTGGCCCAGTTACGATGAGCTGTTTACAACGATGCGCGGCAAGTGGTAGTAAACGTGCAAACTGAATGATTTCGCTCGCAGTTTGCTCAACAAAAACTGCTAATGTTTGCTCGCTAATATCTTCACCAGACCATTTAGGTTTAGGCCAAGTCTGTCCCTGAAACGCCGGTGTTTGCCAGCGCCATTCATATTCTGCAAAGCCCTCTCGATAATGACCTAATTTTAATAGCACTAAGCTTTTATTGACGTGCGCTAGCGCGTATTGATGGTCGGATGCTATCGCTAAGTCAAAATGGGCCAGCGCTGGTGGCCATTGACTTAACGCCGCATAACATAACCCTAAGCTATTATGCGCTTCAGCATGATTGGCTTGTATTTGTACCACTTGCTTGAGTTCAGCAATAGCATCAGGCCATGTCTGCGTATCGGCTAAAGCGATGCCTAGTTGGTAACGGGCAATTAACATATTCGGCTGTGCGGTTAATAACTCACGATACAGCTTGATGGCGGTGTTTAAATCGCCGTTGTTATGACATAGGCTGGCTTGTTCTAATGTCAGTAACGGTGCCTCTGGCTTTGCAACTTCAGTAAGCGCTACGTTAGGTAGGGCATAAGAGTTACGCACTAACGGGGCGTCTAAATCGAGAATAACTGGGAAACGATGCGGTAATAATAACACTGAAAATATTTCTTGTACCTGACCGGTAAATGTTACACAGGCAACGATTTCTCCTTGTTCAATATCGACTATCCAAACACCACAATGCCGATTGCTGGCTTGTGCTGTTAACGGCAAGCCCGAAAACACAGCTGTTTCGCGTACTTGTGACGTGCCAATAACCGCATAGTGTCCAATAAAATCTAAGCCACGCGTAAAGCCGGGTAATTGAGCGATGACTTTACGTTGTCCCGTCTTAGGGTTGACTTGGCAAAGTTGTCCAGCGCCCGATTCTAAGTACCATAATGTGTTGTTATACCAGCGTGGTGAATGTGGCATCGATAATTGAGCGCAAATAATCTGGCCACTATTAATATCCATTAATAAACCGCCATTGGCCTTATTATCCCGCCAACCGCCGGCGCTATCGGTTTCACCTAATGCAGTAACAAAAGCCGGTTTACCATGCTTTAAGGCTAAGCCGTTTAAATGACAACGGTCGGTTAAATCATACGCGCTAATAAACGGCGGACGCCATTTAGGCACTACGCTATGGTTATTATCGACTGTGCATAAACACGACATACGCGTATTGACTAGCCATAACTCACCCGCATTGTCATACGCCATTTCGTGTATATCTATATCGCCGGTCACATGGATATGGCGCGGTAAATAACAGCCATCGTGTTGGACTGGCTCCGTTATTTTAGCCGCTACAGCGGGTAAATTGGCGTATTGCCAAAGCTGATAACCCGTACCTACCGCTAAACGCTCTTGTTGTGCTGCTAAGCCCATAGGTTTTTCCAAGGCGCAAAAATG
This sequence comes from uncultured Methylocucumis sp., assembly GCA_963923905.1. Lineage (GTDB taxonomy): Bacteria > Pseudomonadota > Gammaproteobacteria > Methylococcales > Methylomonadaceae > Methylovulum. The sequence continues at coordinate 393 of CAWUNX010000351.1, read as the reverse complement.
CGTGTTTAATACGTCATTATGCGCGCGAAGAATAATCAACTGGCCTGCTTGATACGTTGAAACTAAAACAGAAACGCCAAACTGTTGTAAAAAAGTAGGAAATGTAGTGCTGTGTTGGCTGGCAAAGGAAAGATTCATAACCTTATCGGCGGTAAGCAAAAGATGAGTTTGCCTGCATTATACGCAGATTTTTTTCAATACTCGCTTATGGCGAATGAATTTACATTAACTATCTATTTGGTAACGAAAAATACTTTATTTTAAAGTGTAAAACCTGTAATTAATCTATGTTATTTAACGCAGATTAATTAAAAAGGCGTTGCTAACCTTCAAAACAATTCGTATTATGCATCCAGTGGCTGTCTCTTATACACATCTGACGCTGCCGACGAT
>CAWUNX010000350.1:0-4145 GCA_963923905.1 uncultured Methylocucumis sp. | reverse complement strand
AGATCCTCTCTGGTCTCGTGGGCTCGGAGATGTGTATAAGAGACAGCCATAGCAGTATTAGCATTTGCAGTGAATGGGCTGTTCGATAACTTTAATACGGTAAAAACCGTAGCGTTTTCATGCCAAGACTCACCTGAGCTATGCCGCCTATTGCTAAAACACGGTTGGTTAGCAAGCGCCGACTATGTATCCATTGTGTGGGCAAGGCGGGATATGTTTAGACAATTGCCAGATTATTGGCTGCTAGCTAACCAAACTACGTTAATGCCCTTGCATTACACCGTAAGCGATGGCAAACGCCATCCGGTGCGCGCGCCGTATTCTAATGGCGAGGTTTATCAACGATTTGTCCCAGAATTAGGCCAATGTTTTTCACTAAGAACTGTCGAGCCTACACGCGATGTCGACGTATTCCATGCTTGGCAAAACAATCCGCGCGTCGCGGCGTTTTGGGAAATACCAGGCACACGGCAAGAGCATCTGGATTATCTCTATAAAGTTACTGCCGACCCACATTTACACCCTGTCATTGCGTATTTCGACGCCCAACCCTTCGCTTATTTTGAAATTTATTGGGCCAAAGAAGACAGGATTGCACCGTTTTATCAAGTGGATGATTACGACCGGGGCGTACATATGTTAGTCGGTGAAGAATCTATGCGCGGCCCGCATCGCGTTGCGGCTTGGCTAACATCATTGGCGCATTACATGTTTTTAAGCGACCCGCGCACGCGTCATGTCGTGGCTGAGCCACGCGCTGATAACGCCAAAATGATTGTGTACATGATGAACGCCGGGTTTTACCGGGCAAAAGAATTTGATTTTCCCCATAAACGCGCGGCGCTGATGGTCTTGTCGCGAGAAGCGTATTTTAGTCAGTTTTGTTTGTAATGATGAGGTTAACGAAATGAGCATAGATAGTGAAGACACTATTTTTCAAGTCGTCGTCAATGACGAGGAACAATTTTCCATCTGGCCGGATTATAAGGCGATTCCAAACGGTTGGCGCGCGGTAGGTAAATCTGGCGTCAAAAAAGACTGTTTAGACTATATAGACCAGGTTTGGACCGATATGCGGCCTTTAAGCCTGCGCCAATTTATGGCGAATCAGGACAATCAATCTTAATGTTGAAACCGATGACTGCGAGTGCCGCTGTGTTGACGACGACTAACTTATCCATGACTAGCCCACTGCCCTTATTGGTGCAACCAGTACAATCTGGTTTAAGCCTAAACGCTGCGTTTGCGGCGCTTAAATCCTTAGTCGATGAGCAGCTTTATTTACGCGGCGGTTTGTTATTTAGGAATTTCGCTGTTGACAGCATTCAAGCATTTCAAGCATTTGCCACGGCGTTTGGCTCGCCTTTGCTCAATTATGAATTTGGCTCTACACCGCGCAGCAATGTCATCGAGGGTGTTTACACATCAACTGAATACCCGCCGCATCAAGCGATTCCACTGCATAACGAACAAGCCTATACCCGCGAATGGCCGATGAAAATCTCGTTTTACTGTGCTCAAGTCGCTGCGCAAGGCGGTGAAACGCCGATAGCCGATAGCCGTAAGATTTATCAAAAAATCCCTACGACTATTCGTGAGCGGTTCGCTAGGCACGGTTTGATGTATGTACGCAATTACGGCAACGGCCTAGATGTACCCTGGTCTGAGGTGTTTAACACCACTGACCGTGCTAACGTCACTCAGTATTGCCAAAATCACGGGATTATTTGTGACTGGAAGGCCGATGGTGAATTACGCACCAAACAAATCTGTCAAGCGGTCGCCCAGCATCCGGTTACGCGCGATTGGGTTTGGTTTAATCAAGCGCATTTATTTCATGTGTCAAACCTAGCCGACGATATTCGTGAAACTTTATTGGACGTATTAGATGAGGAAGATTTGCCGCGTCAAGTTTACTACGGCGATGGTTCGGCTATCGAAGACAGCGCATTAAACGAAATCCGTGACGTACTAGCCGAAGAAACGGTCATGTTTCCTTGGCAAACCGGCGATGTGATTATGCTGGATAACATGTTGACTGCCCATGCTCGCACCCCATTTGCTGGTCCGCGTAAAGTCGTCGTGGCAATGGCTGAACCTCATTCCTAAACGGATTATTGAGAGCGTTTCATAATGGATAAAAAACCTTTAACCGCTAAAAATTTTGTCGAACTACTTAGTCTTAGGGCTGAGCAACAATCAGAACGCATTGCGTTATATTGCCTAGCTGATGGCGCGGGCATAGAAACTTGTTATAGCTATGCACAATTAGATTTACACGCTCGTGCGTTAGCTGCGCAGTTACAAGCGCTGGCTAAACCCGGTCAGCGCGTGATGTTGTGCTTGGCAAATGATTTTTCTTATGTGGTAGGTTTTTTTGGTTGTTTATATGCGGGACTCATTGCTGTGCCTGCTTATATGCCAGAGGCGAGTAATCCTCAGTCTAGCAAACGTGTTTTTGCAATAGCCCAAAATGCTCAGCCTAGTGTCATATTAACGGTTAGCGCACAGATAAACGGGTTACAAGCGCTGGCTACACAAGTGAAAGCGCATGTGATGGCGGTTGATGGGTTAGAGCTTGAGTTAGCAGCCGCCTGGCAAAAACCAGAGATAAAACACAACGACATTGCTTTTTTGCAATACACCTCTGGCTCTACCGCTGAGCCTAAGGGCGTAATAATAGGGCATGATAATTTAATGGCTAATGAGCGAGCAATTAAGCACGGCTTTGCCATTACCGAGCAAGACGTATTTGTCAGTTGGTTGCCATTATTCCATGACATGGGGTTGGTTGGCGGATTATTACAACCGATTTTTAGCGGCATACCCGTGGTATTAATGTCGCCGCGTTATTTTCTGGAGCGACCTGTGCGCTGGTTGCAAGCTATGTCGCGTTATCGGGGTACGGTTAGCGGTGGACCCGATTTTGCCTTTAGGCTTTGTAACGAACGGATTCGTCCAGCACAGCTAGAAGGTCTCGATTTGACTAGCTGGCGCTTAGCGTTTTGTGGCGCAGAACCGATTCGCGTGGCCAATTTAACCACGTTTGCTCAGCGTTTAGCGGTGGCGGGATTGCCCAATACAGCGCCATATCCTTGTTATGGCTTAGCAGAAGCGACGTTACTGGTCACAGGAGGTACGCCGGGTCAGGCGTTAACGGCGACAAGTTTTGAACCTCAAGGTTTGGCTGCGTGTCAGGTTCAGCCCGCTGAACAAGGTGTTGAATTGGTGGGTTGCGGTCATAGTCAACCTGACCATAGCTTGATAATCGTCGATTCAGCGACGGGTCAGCCTGTGTCGTTGGGTGAAGTCGGCGAAATCTGTTTATCGGGTCCTAGTATTTCGCGTGGTTATTGGCGCAATGCTGAAGCAACCACAGCAGTGATGTTGATGCATCAAGGTCAACGGTATCTACGCACTGGCGATTTAGGCTTTATCCACGCCCAGCATTTATACCTTGCCGGACGCAGCAAAGATGTCATTCTAATCCGTGGTCACAATATTTATCCGCAAGATATTGAGCAAGCATTGGAAGACCAATGCCCAGGCTTGCGTAAAGGTCGGGTGGCGGCGTTTGCGATAGACTGGGAGGGGCAAGAAGCTGTTGGTATTGCTGCTGAATTAGGCCGTGGCGAACAAAAAAAACAACCCGTTGCCGCATGGTTTGATGCGATTAACCGCGTGGTCGCCGAAACCTGTCAAGAACCCGCCCAGTTAATTTTGTTATTAAATCCAGGGGCTTTGCCGAAAACTAGTAGCGGTAAATTACAGCGTCGCGCTTGTTTGACCGCTTGGCGCAATGGTGAGCTAGATGTATTTGCAGTTAATCACGATGTTATTCAGCCTGTTGCTAACGCTAGCGTTGCAACTGCCGATGAAGCGCGAATGGCAGCCATTTGGTCTGAGGTTTTACAGGTACCTCATCTTGCGCCAGAACACAGTTTTTTGGCTTTAGGAGGACAATCCATTACTGCCATGCAAATCGCCGCCGCTGTGCGTGAACAATGGCAGGTTTTGGTAGAACCTGGTTTGATATTTAGCAAACCTACATTAGCAGCGTTTACTGACGCAGTGGTTAAGCTCGCAAGCACTCATTCAGCTAAAGACTTTACTGCTATCGTGGGCAGCGAGTTATCAGAAAACCT
>CAWUNX010000349.1:0-4148 GCA_963923905.1 uncultured Methylocucumis sp. | reverse complement strand
CACAAGGAGTATCGTCGGCAGCGTCAGATGTGTATAAGAGACAGGTTACAAGCTGTTAAATTGTCTGCAACTTTTATGTTTCTTCAAGACATCAGAGTTTCGAAGCGGCAACGCTGCTTCGCAGTATCCTCCCTCTTAATGCGGTCAGTTTCTGATCGCATCTTTTTAGCCTAACTCAATAGGTTAATGATGAAACCTAACCATGATTCTAACTTTAGTTCCCCAACAGATGCTGACTTAGTGACGCAAATTGCTTTCCATGAAGCAGGTCATGCTGCTGGGATATATTTGTATAACAAGCAAAAACGATTACCCGCTTTATTTTTTGATATTCAACAACATGCAGCGGCTTTAGATAAGCCGTTTACTATGCAACGTGATGCGTTTATCGCGCATGTAGAAGGCGGTTATTTAATCGATAATTTGCCAATTGATTTATTAGAAAGCGCCAGTTTTTATTCCGATGTACCTATCGACCCTTATCAAGCTTCATTTGAAGCCGATATGGTCAATTTATTAGTAGGGGCCTTAGCAGAAGCTAAGCATGTCGCGCTACGTGACGGTTTGATATTTGATGTCAGTAACGTTGCAACTTTACAGGTTTTCGGCGGGGCATCTGACTTAGACAAAGTTTATGGCTATTTAGAGCGCTTCGTTGCTAATGCTAAACAACGTGAAATTTTATTAATTAACTTATTAGCAAAAGCGTGGGCTTTTGTTAATACGCCCAGTAACTGGCTAGCGATTGAACGCTTGGCTGAGATTATTTTGGCAAATCCTCAACAAACGATTAGTTCTGAAATGGTTATTGCCGTTTTAGATACCTAGTGGAAATTGCGGCTACCAATAAGGCGGGACAGATTTAATTTTTAGTCATTAGAACTAAATCGTCATCCAGCATGGACTGCCGACACGACGTTACTCTCACTAAACTGTCCTGTTTTTTTAACTGGTTAGTCCAATTGACTGCGTATCATCAATGTGAGCAGTTTTATAGCTTTGATGATCGTCGAGCAGCGCAACTTTCAGTCATGCCAACTGAATTTAACTAGGCATTCAAACGAACATCATCCCACTACTGCCCTCGCCAAAAAAACTTATCTAAATCCTGCTTAGTTAACGCCACCCAAGTGGGTCGGCCGTGGTTGCATTGCCCGGCGCGTTCGGTTTGCTCCATTGCGCGCAGTAACGCATTCATCTCATCCCGGCTTAAACGGCGACCTGAACGTACAGCACTATGGCAAGCTGAGCTGGCTAAACGTTCTAACAGTGCTTCTTGCACTCTATTACTTATCACAACCGCTGACCAATCTGCTAACACATCGCGGATTAGCGTTTCTACATCAAAGTCTCTTAACAACGCCGGTATGGCTCTCAGCAACACGGTGTCGGGTCCCATGCGCGTTAGTTCAAAACCTAATTGCGTAAACAAGGTATGCTCAGTCTCGACTAGCTCAGCTTCAGGCTTGGTCACGGTCATTTTAATCGGCAATAACAAAGGTTGCGACACCACCGCGCCTTGCTGCTGTTTGAAATTTTCATATAACACACGCTCATGAGCAGCGTGGGCATCGACTAACACCACACCTTGCTCGGTTTCAGCCAAAATATAGGTATTATGCAAATGCGCTATCGCAAAACCTAGCGAGGGAGTCTCTGAAGTCGTTACCGGTGGCTGAGCTTCGTTTATGGACGGGCGTTGTAGCTGCGCATAACGACTGACTTGCTCACCGACGAAACTCGGTAGTTTTGTTTGTTCGGGTTTTGCATAACTAGGGCGATGAACACTGTAATTCGGCTCGGAATGCGACGGTTTATATGCTGAGCTAGAACTAGATAAAGAACGTGATTCGGCAGGTACTGTAAACGTATCGAAAGCGTGCGTAGGCAATAACTCCACTACCGATTTACCAGGCCGAACATCGGCTAAGGTTTTATGTATAGCGGAGAATAAAAAATCATGCACTAAGCGCCCTTCCCTAAATCTGACTTCCAGTTTGGTTGGATGGGCATTGACATCGACTAAAGCCGGGTCAACCGATAAATACAAGACAAAAACGGGATGCCGGCTTAAATGCAGCACATCTTGGTACGCTTGCTTAATCGCATGAGCGACTAATTTATCTTTTACCAAACGATTATTGACATAAAAAAACTGCATGTCTTGTTGGCTACGCGAAAACGCAGGTAAACCTATCCAACCTGTTAATTGCATATCTGATGCGGCACTATTACAGGCCACGGCATTAGTGACGAAATCAGCGCTAAGCACATGCGCTAGCCGCTGTTCCTTAGCTTTTACATCTAAAGCAGGCTTGAGTTTAAGCAGTTCTTTTTGGTTATGGGTTAAGGTTAAGCCCACATCAAACCGGCTTAACGCCATGCGTTTTATCAAGCTTTCGATATGACCAAATTCGGTTTTATCGGATTTTAAGAATTTACGCCTAGCCGGGGTATTAAAAAACAAATCTTGCACGGCAACTGTTGTGCCGGGAGGGTGTGGGTCTGGTTGGGGTTCGGTATCGACTTCGCGACCATCGGCGCAGAGTTTCCAAGCACACTCGGCATCGTGCGTTCTTGAAATTAAACTGACGCGCGCCACTGAACTAATACTTGCCAAGGCTTCACCACGAAAGCCCATGCTGGCTACATGCTCTAAATCGTCTAAGCTTGCAATTTTACTGGTGGCATGACGCGCTAACGCCAGTTTTAAATCGTCTTTAATAATCCCACGACCATTATCGCGAATTTTAATCAGCCTAAGTCCACCTTGTTCTATATCGACGTGAATCTGATCCGCCCCGGCATCGAAGGCATTTTCGAGCAATTCTTTGACCACCGATGCCGGTCTCTCAACGACCTCACCTGCGGCAATTTGATTAATAAGTTGAGAAGATAACGGTTGAATACGCATAAAAAAAGACCGGCTGAAACAGCCGGTCATTATGGCAAGCCTTGATAAGACTGCCTAGAGGTTTTAGTAAACAAAATGCATTTAAAGCTCGCCGCTTTCAAGCTGCTCTAAATAAAAGAATTCTGGCGCTTCAACACCAGCTTGCTGCCTAATCGCCACCAATTCAGGTGATTCAAAAAACGCTCTGGCATTGGCCAAAGAACACCATTCCGAGAAATGGACAATCTTATTAGCGTCATTATCGAACTTAAGCACCTGGTAGCGTTGCTCACCAGCATTTTTTCTTAAGCTTGCGGCTTCATCAAAGATTTTTTTCCACGCGTGATAATCTTTAACTGCGTGGATGATTAGTACATGTGCCATGGTTTTTCCTTAAATTACTTTTAATTGAAAACTTATGATGCCACACATCTATATAAACCTCATGGCACTACATGAACACTCGCTTTAATATGTTTTAAATGAATGACAATAAAAAACGTCATCATGACCAACAACGACCACGAAGTCCATTTTCCAACATGAACGACCGACCACGCGCCTAATTGGTTCGGATAACGCCAAATCGAAAAAAATGTGCTGATGTTTTCAGGCAACCAAATAAAAAAACCTATGAGTATAAAAGCCAGCAATAACGGCATCTTACGCTCTGTATCCAACGGCTTAAATACAACAACCGAACGAGCATATAGGCCTAGCGCGCAAGCTGCAACATACCAGCGATAATCGCCGATATAATGATGTGTAAAAAAGTTCAGATAAATCAATACCGCAATAACACCTGCCATCCAAAAAGGCGGATGATGCTCTATTCGCAAGCTGAACAAGCGCCAGGCTTGTATGACATAACTGCCTACTGCTGCATACATGAATCCAGAAAATAACGGTACACCGAATAACTTGGTATAGGCTGGCTCGGGATATGCCCAGGACTTGATTCCACTTGAAGTTTTAAAAACCTCCAAAGTAATACCTAAGACATGAAACAGACAAATCGCCTTTAATTCGTCAAAACTTTCCAGTTTCGCGACCACCATCCATGCCTGTATCACCAACGCTATGATTAATAGAACATCATAGCGAGGAATACCTACTACGCCAGTTTTAGGTATTAAAAACATAGAGATAAAAACAAGCCGGCGAATAAACACGCCCTTGCTTCTTTTAAACCGAAATATAAAAATTCGTAACTACTCAGCCCGACCAAAAACCGCTATAGTAATAGCATGAAAAT
>CAWUNX010000348.1:0-4153 GCA_963923905.1 uncultured Methylocucumis sp. | reverse complement strand
GGAGATGTGTATAAGAGACAGGCGCTATCTTAGCGGTTGATTTAAACGGCACAACGGCGGGAACGAATTATGATCAAATCGCTGTGGGCGGTGCGGTTGATTTAAACGGATTAACGGCAACGTTTAATTTAGGTTTTACGCCTAACGTAGGCGATAGTTTTACCTTAATCAACAAAACGAGCAGTGGCGCTATCATCGGGACACTGAATGGACTTGCTGAGGGCACGACATTTAACGTCGGCGGAGTCACGTTTACCATCAGCTATATGGGCGGGACTGGCAATGACTTAGTCGTTACGGTTGCTGATGTAACGCCGCCTACAGTCAGTTCGTTTAGCGTCAATGCCAGCGACGGCAGTTATAAAGTCGGCGACACGATTACCGTTGTGGCGACTATGGACGAAGCCATAACTGCTGGCTCAACCTTTGCTGTCACGTTAGATACTGGCGCTATCATTAATCTGACCGCAGCCACTAACGGTACGTCATTAACCGGAAACTATACGGTAAGCCTTAACGAAGCCAGCAACGACTTAACCGTTTCTTCTTATACGACTGGCACGGTAACCGATTTAGCAAACAATGCGTTAGCCTCGACGACATTACCCAGCGGTAATAATATTGCCGATACCAAAAACATTATAATCGATGGCGTATTACCGACGGCGGTTATTACTATTTCTGATACGGCACTGAAAGTCGGTGATATGGCTACGGTCACCTTGACCTTTAGTGAAGCAGTCACTAGCTTTACCACTACTGATGTTAATGTCGCTAATGGCGTATTAGCCAACTTAACAACCAGTGACGGTGGTATCACATGGACGGCAACGCTAATACCGAACAGTAACGTCACCGATACAAGTAACACGCTGACATTAGACTTAACGGGTATTAGCGACTTAGCAGGCAATAGTGGCGTAGGCAGTGTTAACAGCGGCAATTACACCCTTGATACCATACGCCCGGCTTTAGCCTCAGCGATTACACTCTCCGATACCGCATTAAAACTCGGCGATACAGCGACTGTCACGTTTGGTTTCACCGAAGCGGTCAGTGGTTTTACCACTGCCGATGTTAGCCTGACTAATGGCGTATTAACCAACTTAACGACAAGTGACGGCGGCATTACATGGACGGCAACGTTAACACCGAATAGTAACGTCACCGATACAAGCAACATGCTGACATTAGACTTAACCGGTATTAGCGATTTAGCAGGCAATAGTGGCGTCGGCAGTGTTAACAGCGGCAATTACACCATAGACACCACACGTCCTACCGCCAGTATTGTTGTCGTGGATTCCGCATTAACCTTAGGTGACACTTCGCTAGTTACGATTACGTTCTCGGAAGCAGTTAACGGGTTTACCAGCGCCGACCTTTCGGTTGATAACGGTAGCTTATCCAATGTCAGCAGCAACGATGGTGGTATCACATGGACAGCGACGTTAACTCCAGCATTGAGCGTCATCGACAATAGTAACGTGATTAGATTGTCGAATAATAATGTGCAAGACAGCGCGGGTAATACTGGTAGTGGCGACACTCTTTCAAACAACTATACGATTAATACGGATACTCCGCCTAGCGCCAGTTCGTTAAACCAAACTCTGGACTATATCGAAGACACCACCACTCCAATTGACGACATTATCATCACTGACCCGGATGCGGACAGTTTTACGGCAACAGTATCAATGGCCGATGGCAACAGTAGCAACGGCTCGCTGAGTGCAAGTTCTGGGCATGGTGAAGTCTATAACGCTACGACAGGTGTTTGGAGTGTGACAGGGAGCTTAGCCGATGTTAATGCTGCGTTAGCTGCGCTGAGTTTTGTTCCAGCGCCAAACAAGCATAGCACTACCAGTGCAGCAGTATTAATCAGCGATGGTGTGAATGCGTCGCTAACGGGTATGTTGCAGTTTAACGGTATTACTGTAAACGATGCGCCGCTTGGAATACCTAGCCTTATTGGAATACTTGAGCAAGGCCAAATTATTACCGCCGATACCAGCGCAGTCACCGATGCTGATGGCATTAGCGGTACTTATAGCTACGTTTGGAAAGCCAATAGCGAGACTATTAAAAATGCTAACGCAGCAACCTATCAACTGACGCAGGCTGAAGTCGGTAAAACTATTACAGTACAAGTCAGTTATACCGATAATGACAATACGTTAGAGACCGTTACCAGCTTGGCAAGCGTCCAAGTCGCGAATATCAATGACGGTCCAGCGGCTTATGATGACACCGCCATTGCTGTGGAACTCGGCGGAATTGACAGCATTCCAGGTATTAACCCTAGCGGAAACGTATTAACTAACGATAGCGACATGGATGCAGGCGACGCTATCAGCGTGATAGCAATTGCTAATGGTGTGGTAGGCGGTAGTATAGAAGGTAAGTACGGCCGTTTACATTTAAACAGCGACGGCAGCTATACCTATATCGTTAATAACAACAATCCGTTAGTAGACGCATTAAATAACGGAGACAGCTTAGTTGATTCGTTTAATTACACGATTACTGACTCGTTAGGGCTATTTGACAACGCCTATTTAAAAATTACCATCCAAGGCCAAACCGATGCAGCTATAGATCAAGACGGAATTTCTGCGGTTATCGAGAATACTGGGGGGGACGGCGACGCCAATAACGACGGCATTCCAGACGCAGAGCAATCGAATGTTACTAACTTACCGCTGATTAGTGCTGAAGACTTTGCCTTGGGTTCACAAGCACCTGCAACTAGTTTCGGCGCTTTAATCGTAGGTGACCTTAGCAGTGAAGACGGCGAGGTTTCGTTGAATGCTAACACTGAAATTGACAATGTTAAGGTATTATCCAAAGCTGAGGCCGAAGCTCATTATGGTGCCATGGTTGCCGCAGAATTAGCGCAAATAAGTCAAGACTTGCTATTCACTGGTTTATTGAACTATACGATAAAAGCAACCGGCAATAACAGTCTAACTGACTTAGACCCTACTCGTTCAGGCACACAAACACGTTTAGTGATTGCATTACCCGAAGGCGTAACGACCGATACATATTATAAAATCGGTCTTGTACCGACCGACAGTACCCCTCATGTTTATGCTTATATGGCTGATGGCAATCTAAGCACTTATGACGATGGCGCTGAATTTATTGATAGTAATCACGATGGCGATTACGAGCGCATAGTCATTACCTTCACTGACGGTGCTACCGGCGATGACGATTTGCTAGCCAATAACCAAATTATGGATCCAGGTTTTATAGGTCAGGCGGTCACAATCAGACATACCATCATTGGCACACCTAAAGCCGATCAACTGCTAGGCACTCAAGCAAGCGACAACATCATCGGACTAGCCGGTGCCGACCTTATCTTGGGTGGTAGCGGCGATGATTGGATTCGCAGCAATACCGGTAATGATACAGTGCGGGGCGGCTTAGGTAATGACAGTTTATTCGGTGGTTCAGGCGATGACATTTTCAGCGGTAGGGTGTTAGGGGATGATCAGTATTACGGCGGAACCGGTTATGACACAGTCGATTACCGTCTTGCCAGTGAGCAGGTAACGATTACATTAGGCCAATCCGATGCTCAAAACGTAAGCGTTAACAGTGGTAACGATAAGTTTAATAGTATAGAGAATCTGAACGGCAGTGCTTACGACGACAGCTTAATGGGTAATAATGGACGTAATCAATTATTAGGTCGTGGTGGCGGCGATTACCTTGAAGGGCTAGGTCGTGCGGATGTACTGATTGGGGGACGCGGTAATGATTCCTTAAGTGGCGGCCTAGGTCATGATACCTTGACTGGCGGTGCGGGTAATGACCACTTTATTTTCAACAGTGCGCTAGCAGCTGCACACAGCGACATCATTATTGACTTCAAGCCTGGTACGGATGTGATTGAGTTATCAGCAAGCGTATTCACGGTGTTCGCTGGACAAATCGGCCAAAGGGTGAGCTTAAGCGAAATTCTGAGCTACGAAGCGGAGACGGGTAGCTTAAGCTACGATGCTGGCAATGCGGCGGTAACACTAGCCATATTAGGTGTTTTTACGCATCCAATGTCGCTAGGTAATGATTTTTTAATCACAACTTAGGTTGAAGGTGTGAGCTGTCTCTTATACACATCTGACGCTGCCGACGATAC
>CAWUNX010000347.1:0-4171 GCA_963923905.1 uncultured Methylocucumis sp. | reverse complement strand
AATTTGGATTATTCGAGGTAATATGAAAAAGATCGATAGAACCATCCTGGCCTTGTGCATTATGATTAGCATCAACGACAATAATACCGCCTTTCACCTCTCCATCCGGCGGATTGGACGATTTATCATACATTTTTTTGCTAGTATCAATCAGATAATACTTACCGTTCTGATTCCAAACATTTAATGGCCGTTTCACGCCTAATAAATCAGTACCCGAACCGACGACATTCGCATTCATAACTTGGTTATACGCTGTCAACACCGAGCCATCTAACGCATCTATCGCCACTAGCCAACGCGAGCTATCAGACACATTCACCTCTTGCTTCCAAGCCAAGCGCACAGGCTTATCATCTAAAGCAAAATAAATCAGCTCAGCTTGACTCACTGTTGCATTTTCCGCATCGGGTACAGCAGCTTTTGCTTTAATCATCGCCTCATCAACTGTCACCACCGGCGCACTCGCCACACGGCTAGGCGTAGCAACATAAGTACCTTCAAACAAACTCACATTGCCCTGCGCATCTAAATGCACTGTCGCATCCGAGGGCCATACGGGAATACCGTTAAACTGTTGATGAAAGCGCAAATGGGTATAACCTAAGTCGTCGGTGTTTTGGCTAAATAACACAAACTCGTCAGCGGGGACATTAATGCTTAACAACGCTTTATGCTCCGATAAAAAATCTTGTGCGATTTGTTTCAGTACATCATCGGTTAACACTTTATGCGTAGAGGTTTTAAGCCGTTTATCGCTATCAGCGACTTTTAAATAGCGAATCGTTTTACTGCCTTGCCTGACGCGTAAGCGAATATCACTACCGGTTTGCTCGATTAACTTAGCCGCCGCTTTACGTTGTTTAGGTGATAATTGTTTTAAATCACTGCTTGTTTCATCCCTACGCTCTAATAAATTCGTCAATTTATTCATCAACTTAGTATTACGCTGCACATCTTCGTCAGATGGCGTCGTCAGCACCGCTTGATTCGATGCCGGTGCTGAATTTAACGGTTGTAGTCGATTAATATCGGGTGGTGCCGCTCCAACAGTTAAGAGCCAACACGCCGAGACACAAGCTAATCCGGCGCTTAACACGGATAAATTGGCTTGGTTTCGCTGAGTTATAATCTTTAGTAACATATTCACAATAATCTCCAGAGCTAAACAACCGACAACGATAAGCGCAACGGGTCAATCTGCACCGCGCTGCATCAATAACATAAAACTAGCGACAGACAAGTATCAGATTAACAATACAAAATGTAAGGGAAGCGTGCAGTATAGTCTTGACCATAAAACCCTGTCTAGCCTAACTGCAATAATGGAAAATGGTAGAATTTCACTGCTTATATCACAGTTAAATATTACCCAATATGACCTTACGCATTAAAAAATTAGGCCGACAAGACTACGAGCCTATCTGGCGGCAAATGCAAGCATTTACCGAACAACGCCAAGCCACTACCGATGACGAATGTTGGATTGTCGAACACAATCCAATTTACACTTTAGGCTTAGCAGGCAAGCGTGAACACTTACTCGCTACTACAGAAATACCCGTTATCAACACTGACCGAGGCGGTCAAATCACCTATCACGGTCCCGGTCAAGCCGTGGTCTATACCTTATTCGACATAAAAAGGAACGGACTCACTATAAGGCAACTCGTCAGCTTACTTGAACAAGCAATGGTCGATGTATTAGCCGACTATGGCATAATGGCATACGCGAGACCAGAAGCGCCCGGGGTTTATGTCGAAAACAAAAAAATCGGTGCAATTGGTTTACGGATAAAAAACCATTGCAGTTATCATGGCTTAAGTCTAAACAACTGCATGGACTTAACCCCATTTAGCGGTATCAATCCCTGTGGCTATGCCGGGCTAGAAACAACACAACTAGCCGATTTAGGAGTACACATTGATACAAATCAACTCGCGACCCACATCGTACAAGCCATTAGCCAAAGATTAATCACATGACATCGTATCAAGCCCCGTCCCGCTCCACCCCTGACTCCCATCAACGTAACGCAGAAAAACTGGCGCGTATTCCAATCAAAGTAGAGCCTAGCGCACAGCCATTAAGAAAGCCCGATTGGATACGCATTAAGCTAGGTACAGAACCTAAAGTGACTGAGCTAAAGCAATTACTACGCGAACACGGCTTACATACCGTCTGCGAAGAAGCCGCCTGCCCTAACTTGGCCGAATGCTTTAACCACGGTACGGCGACGTTTATGATTATGGGGGATATATGTACGCGGCGTTGCCCATTTTGCGATGTCGCGCATGGCAAACCGCTGCCATTAGATGCCAACGAACCTAAACGCTTAGCAGAAGCCATTCAGCACTTGCACTTGCGCTATGTTGTAATTACTTCCGTCGATAGAGACGACTTGCGCGATGGCGGTGGTAGTCATTTCGCGGCCTGTATCAAAGAAATTAGAACGCTGACACCTAATACCAAAATCGAAATCTTAGTACCCGACTTCCGAGGCAGAATCGAACAAGCCCTAGCCCCGTTAGCCGAACAGCCTTGTGATGTGTTTAATCACAACTTAGAAACAGTGCCTAGATTATACAAAATGGCTAGACCCGGTGCCGATTACCAAACCTCATTAACCCTATTACAACGTTTTAAAACGTTACATCCCACGATACCCACTAAATCCGGTCTCATGTTAGGCATAGGTGAAGAGCTAGATGAAATTAAACAAGTCTTGCAAGACTTATTAGCGCATGGCTGTACCATGCTCACTTTAGGCCAATATTTACAACCGAGTACCGCGCACTTACCGGTGGCGCGCTACTTAACGCCGGAAGAATTTGCCGAATTAGGCGCTTATGCACAAGCCTTAGGTTTTCAACACGTTGCGAGCGCGCCGCTAGTTAGGTCGTCATATCATGCTGACTTGCAAGCACAAAGCATTATAAGCCAATGATTTAATTAACTAAAATAAAAAACCGTTCAACAAGCTTATACTTGGCTACTTGCTTAAAGCTGCTTAGAAAATGCTGATGGTTATTTAAAATCAGTTACTTAATAGTATGAAAGGCTTATAATGCCCGCTCTTTCAACAACGGTAATAATCACTATGAACGCAATACAAGCAGCGAATAACACTTTATCACAAGAAATAGCTTTACTCGGCAACTGTGGCTATGAAATCCAAGACAACCGCATCGTCGTCAGCATCGCTGAAATCAGCAATCACCGCCCACAAGGCGATATTAGCGGTACCTTAGCTATTGAACTATGGGCATTTAAAACGCCCCAAGCGACCGATACCAGAGAAGGTCACTTATTAGCAGCAACCACCATTGGTGAGCTATACGGCGAACATTACTTAAGTGATTGCCGTTATGATTTGATTTTTCAAGAACCACCTGCGGGAAAATGGTATTTTGCGTTATTACTACGCGAATGGACTGCCGAAGGCTACACCACTCGCGATCAAATCATCTTCTCGTTACCTTACACGACAAACAAACCAACCATTACGCGCAGTGAAAGCGATAACATCATCAACGTCGACTTTACCGCCAGCAAAGAAACATCAGTAAAAACAGTCGCGCCAGTTAAAGCAACTGCAAAGACTAAAGCGCCAGAAGCCCCGAAAGCAGTTTCACTGAATGAAGCAGGGCTTGAAGAAATCAAAGCAGTAAAAGGTATATCAAAAAACCTTGCTGAAAACATTGTCTCAACCCGCCCCTTTTCATCATTAGACGAATTATTAAAAGTCAAAGGCATGGGTGAGAAGTTACTAGAAAGAATTCGCGCGTATATCTCGCTTTAAGGCAACTAATCGTGCAGAGTGCGTCGAAACCTTTCGCGCCTTGGTAACATAGGAAAACGTAGTCTAAGCAGGGTATCTATGGAGCAAATCAATGTTTACGATAGCCTGCTTTAAAAACTTTACTTAACGTGTTAATAACAACACTAGCCACCCAACCAGGATTTTAATACGATAATAGCTATACGCTATCAATGCCCCTCTCAAACGGAATGGCCTGAAAACCAGGTCTGGCCAATATCGCCGACATCACCCTAAATTACGCTAACCTGCGAGCGTGAGCGCACCTAGCTAATCGATGTTTAGCGGTGTAAACTCAATACCGTTCGGCATGATTACTGAGTGGCATTAATAATTTCAACCACACGAGG
>CAWUNX010000346.1:0-4175 GCA_963923905.1 uncultured Methylocucumis sp. | reverse complement strand
GCAGCGTCAGATGTGTATAAGAGACAGATGGATTATTTACACCCGGCGAATGCAAGCCAATGGCGGCCTAGGTGGCAACCAGTTTGGCAAAAGCAAAGCTAAGATGCTGGAAGAAGACAAAATGACCGTAACGTTTGCAGACGTTGCCGGCTGTGAAGAGGCTAAGGAAGAAGTAGCAGAATTAGTCGATTTCCTAAAAGACCCTGCGAAGTTTCAGCAATTAGGCGGCAAAATTCCACGCGGCATCTTAATGGTTGGCCCTCCAGGTACGGGTAAAACCTTAATCGCTAGAGCGATTGCCGGTGAAGCAGGTGTTAAATTCTTCACTATCTCAGGTTCTGATTTCGTCGAAATGTTCGTAGGTGTCGGGGCATCACGGGTGAGAGACATGTTTGCGCAAGCCAAAGAACACGCCCCTTGCATTATCTTTATCGATGAGATTGATGCAGTCGGTAGACAGCGCGGCGGCGCAGGTATCGGCGGGGGCAACGACGAACGCGAACAAACATTGAACCAGTTACTGGTTGAAATGGATGGCTTCAATGGCAACGAAGGTGTGATTATTATCGCAGCCACTAACCGTGCTGACATCTTAGATAAGGCGTTATTAAGACCAGGACGTTTTGACCGCCAAGTTAATGTCGGCTTGCCAGATGTACGCGGTAGAGAACAAATTTTAAACGTTCACATCAAAAAAGTACCGGTTGCCGCTGATGTAGAGGTCAAATATATCGCACGGGGCACCCCTGGTTTTTCAGGTGCAGAACTGGCTAATGTCGTCAATGAAGCGGCTTTGTTTGCCGCACGCGCCAATAAAAAAGTAGTGAGCATGAGTGACCTTGAAAAAGCTAAAGACAAGATTCTCATGGGTGCGGAAAAGCACTCAATGGTCATGAGCGAAGACGATAAGTTATTAACAGCGTATCACGAAGCCGGTCACTGCATTGTCGGCGAATTATCACCTGACCATGACCCAGTCTATAAAGTCAGCATTATGCCAAGAGGGCGCGCTTTGGGAATCACCATGTTCTTACCTGAACGCGACCAATACAGCGCGAGCAAACGCAAGTTAGAAAGCCAAATCGCTAGTTTATTCGGAGGAAGAATTGCTGAGCTGATGATTTACGGTGGCGATAGAGTTACAACAGGGGCTTCTAACGATATAGAACGTGCGACCGAACTGGCCAGAAACATGGTTACACGCTGGGGCTTCTCAGATCGCTTAGGACCTTTAGTGTACAGCGAAGATAACGGCTCACCATTTATGGGCTACCCAGGTTATCAAGGCAGTAAAGTTTCCGCGAATGTCGCTCATCAAATCGATGAAGAAATTCGTGCCGTCATTGATAGGAACTATCAACGCGCTGAAACTCTCTTATCGGAAAACATTAGCATCTTGCACAAAATGGCGGATGCCTTAATGAAATGGGAAACGATAGATAGAGACCAAATAGACGCGTTGATGAGTGGGAAAGACCCTGAACCGCCTAAAGACGACGGAATTATGAATAAAGTGAATATTAACAAGCAGGAAAAAACCGAGGTTATTGAACCACCTAAGGTGTTGAAACCCTCTATCAACAAAAACAAGCCTGCTGGACAAGTTTGAGGTGCGCTCATTATAGGGGGGGCTTCGGCCCCCTTTTTTTATGCCTCTATCTAAACTAAGATATTTTTACATCCCCGATTTCTCAGTTTCATTTTTCTTCACAATTTTTCATATTATTTAGCATCACGGATAACGAGAACACGCTAGAGTATGTTTTACTGCTATCGCTGCAATCCCTTATGCTTAGCGATTGCCCTTAACTAACGCTAGGAGAACAGCCATGTTGCTCACGCTACCGCAAAATCTCATTAAATACTTATCCGTCATAGCATTAACGACCATCCCTGTCACGACAATGGCGTTACAAATCACGGGGAGTTTAGGCGAAACATTAGAGTCCGTTGATGTTTACTCGTTTGCCTGCCCATCAGGTACCGTACAAGCCAGAATTCGCGTGATTGACCTTAACACTATCTTTAATTCTGCCGCTGTTGTTTATGCGAGTTTTGGCAAAGACAGCAACCCCACCTTAACAGTCTTCGATAGCGAAAGCACATCGACTTCGTCGGCGTGGATTGCTAATACCTCTGATGGCTCAGGAACTTACGGACTGGTTGTCAGAAAGACCGCAACGAATAGCGAAGATTATGGTATCGAAGCGCAATGCTTAGACAGCACCCAAACAACCGTGATAGGTCCTAAAAGGATAATTCGGCAAATCAATCAATGAGCTAAAGTCCCGTGCGTTTATATTAAACATCGACATGCTTACTCTACGCTTATTATTGCTCATCATCTGTTTAAGTAGTTATTTAGCAAACAGTTATGCCGATGAGACTGAAGGCTTAGAGCAATTAAGCATAGAAGAACTAATGAATAGCAAAGTTGTTTCCGTCACCCGCACGGAACAACAGCTTACTGATACGGCAGCGGCGGCTTATGTCATCACCCAAGACGATATTCGCCGCTCTGGCGCGACAACAATTCCCGAAGCTTTACGCATGGTGCCTGGTTTACATGTTGCTAGAATCAGCGCTACCCGCTGGGCTATTTCTGCGCGTGGTTTTAATGGCCTAGTTGCCGATAAACTCTTGGTCTTAATGGATGGTCGCTCCTTATATTCACCGATACATAAAGGCGTGTATTGGGATGTACAAGATCGGGTGTTAGATGATATTGAACGTATTGAAATCATACGCGGCCCTGGTGCTAGCGTATGGGGTGCTAATGCCGTTAATGGCGTGATTAATATTATTACTAAACACACGGCAGACACCGAAGACTCGGACATAACGGTATTTGGCGGCGATAAATACGGTGCTGCTTTGCGCCAAGGCTGGAAACTGGGCGAACACAGCCAGGCGCGCGTCTATGGTAAATTTTTACGCGATGACAGTTTTGTCAATCGATTCGGTCATGACGCACAAGAAGAATGGACGTCAGGACGCGGTGGTTTTCGTTTAGATTGGGCGAATCCCGAAGGTAAACATGCGCTTATGCTGCAAGGCGACCTGTTTTATGGACAGTACGATGAAAACAACATTAAATACCAAGCATTTACCCCACAACAATTTCAGCAGCTAAATGCATTTGTATTAAATCGAGTAGAAAAGCAAGGCGGTAATCTTTTAGCCAAGTGGAATTATAATCAATCGCTAGCTTCGCACATGGTCGCGCAATTTTTCTACGACACTTTGCACGCTGAAGAAGACTTAACAAGCCCAAACATAGTACAAAGTGAAATTATTGATATTGATTTCCAACATATTTTAGCACTCAATGCCGCGCATGAATTCACATGGGGTTTAAACTATCGTTTAAGCCTAGTTGAATTAACACCGCTCAACGAGTTTTTTCAAACGGAATATCGCCCTGGCACGTTTGAAAACAACCGCTTGTCGATTTTTCTGCAAGACAAATGGCGAGTACATGATGATGTTGAGCTTACCTTAGGCAGTAAATTTGAACATCACACGAACAATGACTTTGAATATGAGCCGTCGCTACGCCTACTTTGGCAAGCAGCTAAACAGCATAGGCTGTGGACAGGCATATCCAGAGCCGTTAGATTGCCAGCGGTTACCGACTATCAAGCTAAAGTCGGCTTTGACACAGACACCCAAGTCTTCACGTTTAATCAAAACAAAACCTTAACTTCTGACGAAGTGATAAGTTATGAGTTAGGTTATCGCTACTGGAATACTGATGTTTTTTCTATTGATATTGCCGCCTATTACAATCAATACCATAATAGTCTGGTCGCTGATAACCAATTTTTTAAATGGTTTCCAGAACGCAGCATCAAAAAAAGCAGCTCACTAGGGCTTGAAACCGCACTGGTATGGCGCCCTATCGACAAAGTACGCTTACAAATCAGCACCAGTCTGATGGAAATGGACATACAGTCAAAACGTAAAATTAATAATTTATTTATCAACACCACGAGCCGCGACCCCAGTTTTTTATACGCGTTTAGAAGTTCTTTTGATATTACACCTCAAATAGCAATGGATTGGTGGCTACGCTATACAAGCACAGCCTCAGGCATTTTCACTGCGCAAGCCATTCCCATGTGGGGAGACATTTAATATGCGACGATAGAGTAAGGTGAGTAATATATTAAAAT
>CAWUNX010000345.1:0-4177 GCA_963923905.1 uncultured Methylocucumis sp. | reverse complement strand
GACGCACACATTTGGTAAGTCCTGCCATGGCAGCGGCGGCCGCTATTGCCGGTCATTTTGTCGATGTGCGGACTTTTTCGCTTGAGTAATACCATGAAATCTCAGCAACTCTTGCTTATTATCATGTTGTTAGCGTTGCTAACCGGTTGTAATACGTTTCGTGGTTTAGGCAAGGATATAGAAAAAATGGGTGAAGCGATTCAACGATCCTAAAAAGAATTTTGAGCGAAGACTATGCAAGCTTTTACAGTATTAAATGGTTTGGTTGCCCCTCTGGATAGAGCAAACGTCGATACCGATGCAATCATTCCTAAACAATTTTTAAAATCGATTAAACGTTCTGGATTTGGACCGTTTTTATTTGATGAATGGCGGTATTTAGATAGAGGGGAGCCTGATATAGATTGTTCAGGTCGTCCTGTTAATCCTCAGTTTGTATTAAATCAACCTGACTATCAAGGCGCGGAAATTTTATTAACGCGGGAAAACTTTGGCTGCGGCTCTTCTCGCGAACATGCCCCGTGGGCCTTAGCTGATTATGGTTTTAAAGCCATTATAGCGCCTAGTTTCGCCGATATTTTTTATAATAATTGCTTTAAAAACGGCTTGTTGCCCATTGCTTTAGACGCTTCGATTGTCAGTCAATTATTTGCAGAATTAACCGTTGGTTATCGATTGGTGATTGATTTAGCAGCTCAGACCGTGACCACGCCACAAGGGCGCGTAATTGCATTTGACGTGGATGCTAATCGCAAGCACCGATTGCTTAATGGCTTAGACGATATTGGCTTAACGTTACAATGTGCTGATAAAATTCGCGCTTATGAGCGACAACAAGCCAATAAAACACCTTGGCTGTTTATGGCGTAAAGCAACACAACGGATAGATGAAGGTTTTAACATGATACAAAAAATAGCCGTATTACCCGGTGACGGCATTGGCCCTGAGATTGTTACTGAGGCCTTAAAAGTGTTGGCATTTTTAAATGCTGATATGCAGTTAAATTTGGAATTTGAGCATGGTTTAATTGGCGGCGCAGCTTATGATGAATTCGGCACACCTTTTCCAGAGCAAACCCTAGCATTGGCAAAAGCCGCAGATGCAATTCTTTTAGGCGCAGTAGGCGGTTATAAATGGGAATCTTTAGATATTTCCTTACGCCCCGAAAAAGGCTTATTAGGTCTGCGTTCAGAATTGGAATTATTTGCCAATTTGCGTCCCGCCATTCTATATCCACAGTTAGCGAACGCTTCTAGCTTAAAAGCCGATTTAGTGTCAGGTTTAGACATCATGATTGTACGCGAGCTAACCGGTGGTATTTATTTTGGCCAACCTAGAGGCGTGCGAGTCTTGGAAAATGGCGAAAAACAAGGCTTTAACACATTAGTTTATCGTGAAAGCGAGATTCGCCGTATAGCAAAAAGCGCTTTTGAAACCGCCCAAAAAAGAAATCGTCGCTTATGCTCGGTCGATAAGGCAAATGTATTAGAAGCGACTGAATTGTGGCGAAATGTTGTGACCGATATGGCGAAGGACTATCCTGATGTAAGTTTGAGCCACATGTATGTTGACAATGCGGCTATGCAACTTGTGCGAGCGCCTAAACAATTCGACGTGGTAGTGACAACGAATATGTTTGGCGATATTCTTTCTGATATAGCCGCGATGCTGACTGGTTCAATTGGCATGTTACCATCAGCATCGTTAAACGCTGACAATAAAGGCATGTACGAACCCATACATGGTTCTGCCCCAGACATCGCAGGTAAAGGCGTCGCTAATCCATTAGCAACGATACTATCGGTAGCGATGATGTTGCGTTATAGTTTAAACCAAGAAGCAGCAGCGTTACGAATAGAACAAGCCGTAGCAAGGGCTTTAGATGCTGGCTTAAGAACACCGGATATTTATTCTGAAGGTATGCAAAAAATTGGTACGGTGGCAATGGGTGATGCGGTGATTCAAGCATTAAGAGAGGCAGCATAATGACTAAGTTATATAATGTTGCGGTCGTTGGCGCGACAGGCGCGGTTGGAGAAACGATGTTAGCCATTTTAGAACAGCGTAATTTTCCAGTCGGTGAAGTGTTTGCTTTAGCAAGTAGCCAATCGGCTGGCAAGCGCATTCCATTTAAAAATGGTTCGCTGGTTGTACAAGATTTAGCAGAGTTCGATTTTAGTCAAGCACAAATCGGTTTATTTTCTCCTGGCGCATCCGTGTCAGCAATTTATGCGCCTAAAGCAGCCCAGGCAGGGTGTGTGGTCATCGATAATACCTCCCAGTTTCGTTATGATGATGATATTCCGCTGATAGTCCCTGAAGTCAATCCCGAAAAAATTGCCGATTATAAAAATCGCGGCATTATCGCTAATCCAAACTGCTCAACGATTCAAATGTTGGTGGCGTTAAAACCCATTTATGATGCCGTGGGTATTAGTCGAATTAATGTGTGCACTTATCAAGCGGTATCAGGCACAGGTAAAGAAGCGATAGAGGAATTAGGGCGGCAAACGGCAAATTTATTGAATTTAAAGCCCATAGAAGCCAAAGTGTATCCCAAACAAATCGCCTTCAATGTCTTGCCTCAAATTGATGTTTTTCAGGATAATGGCTACACCAAAGAAGAGATGAAAATGGTTTGGGAAACCAGGAAAATCCTTGGCGATAACCAAATTCAAGTGAATCCAACAGCAGTACGAGTGCCGGTATTCTATGGTCATTCTGAAGCGGTACATATCGAGACTAAACAAAAAATCGATGCGGCAACGGTACGCGCTTTATTGTCTAAAGCGCCTGGCATAGTTGTGGTCGACGAGCCTATTGATGGTGGTTATCCTACGGCGGTAACGCATTCATCAGGGCATGATGAAGTTTTTGTTGGGCGTATTCGAGAAGACATCTCACATCCGCAAGGCATTAATTTATGGGTGGTAAGTGATAATGTGCGTAAGGGTGCAGCATTAAACAGTGTGCAAATAGCAGAATTGCTGGTAAAAAATCACATCTAGTCTAAGCTTAGCTTTATTATTCGACTATTCGCGGTAAAAAACTGTGGTAACTATTTTTAAGGAGAGTAGCGTGCGCAATTTAACCCGATCTATAGCAGTTGTATCGTTATTGGTACCTGCTATTGCCTATCCGTTAGGGATAGGTGATATTAAATTGCATTCAGCGCTTAATCAAAGTCTCGATGCCGAGATTGCATTAGTTTTATCCCCTGGCGAACAGCTTTCTAATGTTAATATTACTCTGGCAGCACCCGATAAATTTGATGAGCTAGGTATTCCCTGGTCGTATTATTTATCAAAAGTTAGATTTGAAAAAATTACAACGCCTAGCGGTGGTGCAAAGATTCGCGTGACGTCTCGCGAACCATTAAAAGAGCCTTTGTTAGAGTTTTTACTTGAAGTAAGCTGGCCTAAAGGTAATTTATATCGGCAATTTACCGTACTGGTAGACCCACCTACCACTTATCAACATCCTTCAAGACCAGTAATTACTCAACAGTATGACCAAGCTGATTATGAGTATAAACCTAAGTCTAAGCGTCGAGTTAGCGATGAAGCAAGAGTAGATACAGCGTCGAAAATAAGCGGTGAAGGATATGGGCCGGTCTCTAAAAATGATACGTTATGGAATATTGCAGAGCGCTTAAGCCATAATAGCGGTGCATCGATTGAACAAATGTTAATCGCGCTGTATCAAGAGAATCCGCACGCGTTTTATAAGGCTAATATCAATGCGTTGACAGCTGGTAAAGTTTTAAAAGTTCCTAGTCAAGAGGCCATTGTAAGATTATCTCGCAAGCAAGCGTTACAAGAATTTAAGCGTCAGGTTAATGAATGGCGGCATCCAGCAGCTATTGCTGAAACGGGTGTGCAACAGCCTAAAGGGTTAGAGAACCAACTTAAACTGATTGCACCTACTCAAGAAACCGTTGCAGGCAGCGCCGATGTTGCGGCTCATGATAAGTCACTAACCGCTGAAAAAACCGTTGATTCGTTACCAGCGCCAGCAGCAAATGACAGCTCAAAGGTTGCAAGCCCAATTAGCCCAGAAGCCACAAGCGTAGCTGCGAGCGGTTCTGCTGTTGATAAAGCTGCTCAAGAAAAGATGCTTGAGTTAGAAAAACAAATTGCGGCTATGCAAGAGTTGATTAAGCTAAAAGATCAACAA
>CAWUNX010000344.1:0-4180 GCA_963923905.1 uncultured Methylocucumis sp. | reverse complement strand
CGTGTGGTTGAAATTATTAATGCCACTCAGTAATCATGCCGAACGGTATTGGCTGAGCCCTCGTCCTAAGCGTTTCAACAATGCCTAACAACACGGCAAAGCGTTAACAGCGCGTTAACATAACCCCGCCCCGTATCTATCTTTGCTGATTAAACCCTTGCTACCACGCAGAATGTGAAAACAATCAACCACATTCTCGGAACTTTTCCCGCGTAAAAATCGCATTTTTCCCCATCCGATTAAGGGCATCTTCCTTAACGGCTTATTGTTTAAGTCCCGTACCATAATGCCTCATAGCCGGGCGCTTATCCCCCTTACGTTGATCAAGCGAGCCGATATAAGGCGCCTGGCTAGACCTTAACTATAAAAACACCAATGGAGGAATTATGCCGATTTTTAAATTTGCCCCTAACGCCGGACGCACGCTATTAGCGGCGGGTATTGTGCTGGCGCTGGTGCAACCTGCTGAGGCGAATAAAGAGTTGGAGCGGCTCTCGCGCCAAAATACAAACTGGGTCATGCAAACTAAGGATTATAGCGCGACGCATTTTAGCGAGTTGTATGACATTAATATTACTAATGTTAAAAATTTAAAAGTGGCATGGTCATTTTCGACAGGGGTGTTAAACGGGCATGAAGGCGGACCTCTAGTGGTTGATGGCATTATGTATGTACATACGCCGTATCCTAACAATATCTTTGCGATTGATTTAAACGAACCGGATAAGATTTTGTGGGAATTTAAGCCTAAACAAAATCCGGCAGCGAGAGCTGTTGCATGTTGTGACGTCGTTAACCGTGGCTTAGCATATGCGCCAGAAGGAAAAGATTATCCTGCGACGATTTTCTTAAACCAATTAGATGGTCATCTGGTCGCGCTCAATGCGAAAACGGGTGAGATGTTATGGAAAATGGAGAACTCGGATATTGCGATGGGTTCAACGCTAACCATTGCACCGTTTGTCGTTAAAGACAAAGTCATTGTCGGTAGCTCAGGTGCTGAGCTTGGCGTGCGTGGTTATGCGACGGCATATAGCATTAAAGACGGTAAGCAACAATGGCGTGTCTATGCGACAGGGCCTGATGAAGATATTAAATTGGCGAAAAACTTTAACAGCGCCAATCCGCATTACGGTCAATTCGGCTTGGGTTTAAAAACCTGGGAAGGTGATGCCTGGAAAATCGGCGGTGGTACTAACTGGGGTTGGTATGCGTATGACAGCGATTTAGAAATGTTGTACTACGGTTCGGGTAACCCGGCGCCGTGGAATGAAACCATGCGTCCTGGCGATAATAAATGGACCATGACCATTTGGGGGCGTGATGTGAATACCGGCGAAGCTAAGTTCGGTTATCAAAAAACGCCACATGATGAATGGGATTATGCCGGTGTTAACTACATGGGCTTATCTGAGCAAATGGTCGATGGTAAGAAAACCAAGTTGTTAACTCATCCAGATCGTAACGGTATTGTTTACACGCTAAACCGCGAAAACGGCGACTTAGTCAATGCGTTTAAAATCGATGACACCGTTAACTGGGTGAAGAAAGTCGATTTAAAAACCGGCTTACCGGTGCGCGACCCTGAATATTCAACACACATGGACCATGAAGCCAAAGGCATTTGTCCGTCGGCGATGGGCTATCACAACCAAGGCATAGAATCTTACGATCCGAACAAAAAACTGTTCTTTATGGGTATTAACCATATCTGTATGGATTGGGAGCCGTTCATGTTGCCGTATCGTGCCGGTCAATTCTTCGTTGGCGCGACGTTAAACATGTATCCAGGTCCTAAAGGCACGTTAGGTCAAGTCAAAGCGATGAATTCCGTGACTGGCGAATTTGAATGGGAAGTTAAAGAGAAATTCGCAGTTTGGGGCGGTACGATGGCGACTGCTGGTGACTTGGTGTTTTATGGCACGTTAGATGGTTATGTTAAAGCGTTAAATTCCAAAACCGGCGAAGAGCTGTGGAAGTTTAAGCTGCCTTCAGGCGTGATTGGTCATCCCATCACCTATTTACATAATGGCAAGCAATACTTGGCTATTTATTACGGTGTCGGTGGCTGGCCTGGCGTGGGCTTAGTGTTTGACTTAAAAGATCCGACAGCAGGCTTAGGTGCGGTAGGTGCGTTTAAAGAGTTAGCGCATTACACGCAAATGGGTGGCGGTGTTATGGTGTTCTCGCTATAGAGGCAACGGGTTGAGGTCGTTCATACCTCAACCAACCTAAAAGTCATGTTGAAATGTATGAAAAAATTTAGTGTTGTTTTAAGTTGTTTGGCGGTGTTTTGTACCGCCAAAGTGAATGCCGATGCTGATACGCTTAAAGTCTGTGCGGCTGAAGATGAAATGCCATATTCCAATAGTAAAGGCGAGGGGTTTGAAAACAAACTCGCGTCTTTATTAGGTCAGGCGCTGAATAAAAAAGTGCAGTATGTGTATTGGACTGATCCGCGTTATTTCATTCGCGATACGTTAGATAAAGGGCTATGCGATGTTGTTATGGGGGTCGATACCGGAGACCCTAGAGTGTCAACCAGTGTTTCTTATTATCGTTCTGGCTATGTGTTTATTACCCAAAAGGGCAAGCCTGACGTTCAATCGTGGGATAGCGAGGTATTAAAACATGCGCAGCGCATTGCGTTTGTGCCGGGTTCACCCGCCGAAGTTATGCTAAGAGCGATTGGCCGTTATAACGATATGTTTAATTATTCACAGGAGTTGGTGGGCTTTAAATCTAAGCGCAATCAATATGTGAAATATGATAACGAAAAATTGGTTAACGAAGTCGCTTCAGGTCATGCCGAGGTCGCTGTGTTATGGGGTCCGGCGGCAGCTCGATATGTTAAAGCCGCCACGACACCGTTAACGATGACGGTTATTCCCGACAATAATAAGCGTGCTGATGGTATGAAAGTGGGGCATCACTACAGTTCTTCTATCGGTGTGCGTAAAGGTGATAACGCGTTACTGGCACAAATCAATCACGTCATTCAATCTAAGCAACAAGACATAAAAACTCTGTTAGCCGCCGAAGGTATGCCTTTGCTTTCGGACGACACTGTTGCTATAGCAGATAAGCATTAGGAAGATTATGAAATTTACAATGATAACTATCGCTGTGTTAGCGGCCTTATGCACGGTTCCTGTGCAAGCAGATATTAGCTTGCATCATGCGATTACTGGTGAGGCGTTGGATTTAAGCTTTGCTAAGAAAGGTGGTAACACCGAGGTATTTAAGCAATTTTTGCAAACGGGTAAAAATCCTTATAACGGCAATAAAGAAGCCATCGATAAAGGTAAAAGCTTGTATATGACGGGATGTTCAGGTTGTCATGGTCACGAGGCTGAAGGTAAATTGGGGCCAGGACTTGCGGATGATTACTGGACTTACCCACGAAATGCGACTGACCAAGGTTTATTTGAGCTGTTGTTCGGTGGTGCTAACGGCATGATGGGACCGCAATATGTGAATTTTACGACTGATGAGATGTTGCACATTATGGCGTTTATTCGTGACATTTATAAAGGTGATCCGAAAAAAGCTAAGTGGTTAACTCAATAACAATAACAGGAGAGAGCTATGAAATCATTTGTCCTAATGGCAGCGATAGTGTTGCCTATGTCAGCGTTTGCTTATGATGGCACGCATTGTAAAGAAGCGGGTGTGTGTTGGGAACCTAAACCTGGTTTTCCAGATAAAGTCGCTGGCAGTAAATATGACCCCAAACACGATGTTAATGAGCTAAATAAACAAGCCCAGTCGATTAAAGAAATGGAAGCGCGTAATGAAAAACGTTGGCAACATTTCAATAAAACCGGCAAGTTTGTTTATGATGTCGAAGAGATTCAATAAAGATTAGCCTTGTACGGCACAAACGAACCCCCTCACGTTAATGCCGGGTACACCGCTAGTGGATTTGGCTACCAACGTAAGTCGGGACAGGGTAATCAGGGTGCAGGACGCCGTAAATACATCCCTGTAGGCTTGGTGGCAGCATCCCTGCTGCCAACATCTGGAGCTACAAGGATGTGGCGAATGCAGAAAACGCAGGAGCAGTTTTCTGTCACCCTAAATACCCTGTCCCTGCTAAAGTGTGTAGCCTAGACTTTGCTAGCGGTCAATACAGTTCGGCGCAACTATTGCTGAACAAAAAAGGGGTATACTGTAGAAT
>CAWUNX010000343.1:0-4192 GCA_963923905.1 uncultured Methylocucumis sp. | reverse complement strand
GCTCGGAGATGTGTATAAGAGACAGAGGTATGCCCGCTTGCAATTGTTCAGGTACCGCAATGTGTTTGTCGGTTAGCGCTGAACCACCAAAAGCATCTAAGCTAATTTTTATAATTTTGTGTTCTTTTACGTGATAACGTTGTGCGATATTCGCCGCCGCATTAATTTCAGCGTTGTGGCGTTGACCGTAATCGAAACTTAATGCGTAACAAGTGAAACCTTGTTGTTGAGCTAAGGCTAAAACGGTGATGGAATCTAAACCACCCGATAATAATACGATTGCTGATTTTTGCATTTATTTGCCTCGGGCATCATGCCATAACAATTTGTGCAATTGGACTTGAAAACGCACGGGTAATCTATCTCGCAAAATATGTTCAGCTAATTCAGTGGGGTTTTGCTGTTCTGCTACAGGAGAAAATAAGATTTGGCACGTTTCATGTAGCCGCTGCTCTACCAGCCAGGCTTTTGACCATTCGTAGTCTTCTTGGCTGCCGATAACAAATTTAACTTGGTCTTTTGCTGTTAAAAACGCTACGTTTTCATAGCGATTTTTGCTTAGCTCACCTGAACTCGGTGTTTTTAAATCCATCACTTTAACAACACGTGCGTCTACGGCTGATATGTCGAGTGCACCACTCGTTTCTAGCGATACTTGAAAACCTAAATCGGCTAAATGAGTCATTAATGTTAAACAACCAGGCTGTGCTAAAGGCTCGCCACCGGTGACGGTAACATACTGGCATTGGTAGGTTTGTACTTCAACCAAAATATCAGCTATGGTCATTTTTTGACCACCGCTAAACGCGTAAGCCGTGTCGCAATAACTACAACGCAATGGACATCCCGTTAAGCGAATAAATACCGTCGGTATGCCAACCGTATTTGATTCGCCTTGTAACGAGTAGAAAATTTCCGTAATTCTTAATTCAGAATCCATTATTAATTTATCGTTACCAGTTTCTTACTCGCCAATCTAGCCGCGTTCGAGTCAGGATAATCAGTCGTCACGCGTGTTAGATATTGTTTGGCTAGGTCTTTCTGATTTTGATCTAAGGCAACAAAACCTAGTTTTAATAACGCATCGGGCGCTTTAGCGTGAGTGGGGTATTTATCTAACACGGCTTGAAAAGCTTGTTTAGCGGCTTCGTCATCGTTCTTAACTCGAAACGCTTCACCTAGCCAATATTGCGCATTCGCTGCTAAAGAGCTTTCCGGGTATTGCGCTAAATAGGCGTTAAACTCGGTAATCGATTGCTCGGTATGGCCGTTTCTAAGCTCAGTATACGCATGTTGATAAAGCTGTTGTTCTGCTTCAGAAGCCGTAGGCACAGAGGTGTTAGCCGCTACGACTGGCGGTGTTGGCGCTGCATTAACCTTATCGGGCGCAGCATCAGCAGCTGGTGCGGCTGGCTCCGTCACTTGCGGGGTTTCAACAGGCGTTTCCGACATCACGCTACCGACTGACTCGGCTGATGCCTCGGCAGCAGGCGCGGTCGTGCCTTCTAAGCGCTGCAAACGATCATCAACATCGGTGTACATAGTCGATTGATGTTTTTTAAGTTCAGCGATTTGATTAGCCTGCTCTTCTAACTTACCTGTTAATTGCTGCACTTCTCTTTGCAGTTGCTCAACCTTTGCGGTCATCTCTAGCATGGCATTCGTCGATGGCGTAGCCGCTAAATTAACATTAGGCGCAGGTTGCGCTGAAGGCGGGTAACTGGAGTTGTCAATGACTTCTGGCAACGCATAGGCATTACCTAAGACAAGGCTTAAACAAGTTAACAACGTTAAACGAGGTTTCATTAGCTGACCTTAATAAACAATTTCAACGCGACGGTTTAATTCCCATGACGATTCATCATTACCCATTGCAGCAGGTTTTTCTTCGCCATAACTGACGACGCTGATTTGCGATTCAGACACACCTTGAATCTTCATCATACTGGCAACAGACTTAGCACGTTGCTCACCTAAGCCTATGTTATATTCGCGAGAACCTCTATCATCGCAATGGCCTTCTAAGGTGATATGCTGACTAGGGTTGGCGATTAAATATTGTACATGTGCCGCAATAACAGGAATGAAGTCCGGCTGTACATCACTCGAATCTAACATGAAATAAATCGTGCGTTTTGATAACGGATTGCTAGGGTCGCTGAATTCTGGGCCTAAGTTTTTGCCATTGCTACCATACATGTTTGAACCAGAACCAGAGCCATACATGCCCGAACCGCCCATTTCTGAGCCATTAATACCCGTACTACCATTTAAGCCACTGGTCGAAGCATCATTAATACCATTCGTTGACGTTTGTCCACCTAATAAACTAGGGTCTTCATCTGGGGTATCTGCGCAGCCCGCCAGTAATAACGTGCTAATCGTTAATGCCAATATAATGCGTAATTTCATTGTGTTTTCCAAAGTTAAACTAAAGAGGGAAACTAGGGCGACCATGCGGGTTCGCGCACTTCACCACTGTTAAATACTAGTTTTTGTTGCATTTTACCATCGATGGAAACGGCTGATAAGAAACCGTTTCCACCTGCTTTTGATGCATATAAAATCATGCTGCCATTCGGTGCAAAACTTGGCGATTCATCTGAAGGCCCTTTAGTGAGCGGACTAATTGAACGTGTCGCCATATCCATAATTGCTATTCTATAGTTTCTACCATTGCCATGAACCATAACGATGTTGCGTCCATCTGGCGAAAAACTACCGCGCGCATTGTAATCACCGGTAAAGGTAATGCGCTTAGCATCACCACCTTGGCTAGATGCCATATAGAGTTGTGGCTTCCCGCCCCTATCCGAAGTAAAAATAATTTTACTGCCTTCAGGTGACCACGATGGCTCAGTGTCAATGGCGTGATTATTCGTTAAACGCAGTAATGAGCGAGTTGATAAATTTAAGACATAAATTTCTGGATTACCGTCTTTTGATAAGGTTAACGCTAAACGTGTGCCATCGGGCGACCATGACGGAGCGCCATTAATACCTGGAAACTCTGCCACCCGTTCACGCTGTCCGGTCGCTAAGGTTTGCAAATAAACTGCGGCAGCTTTTCTCTCAAACGAGACATAAGCGATGCGTTTTCCATCGGGTGACCACGATGGTGACATGAGTGGCTCAGGTGATGAGGCTATGGTTTGTGGGTTATAGCCATCGGCATCTGCGACTTGTAGCTGATGATTACCACCACCGCTAGTGATATAAGCAATTCGCCCACTGAATACGCCTTTTTTCCCGGTTAATTTTTCAAAAATTAAATCGCTAATTTTATGGGCTGTTCTGCGTAAATCAGCAGGTGATGAGGTCATTTTATAACCTAATAATTGGCCTGTTTTGTACACATCCAGCAGTTGAAATTGCACTTCGTAAAGACCACCGGCATTATTCACTTGACCAACGACTAAGTAGTTTTGCGCTAATTCTTGCCATTCAGGGAAGTTAACCTGCTGGGCTGTGCTAGGATGACTACGCATCGCTTGCTCTGCCATCATTTTAAAATAACCACTACGCGCTAAGTCGGCATTGACGATTTCACTAATGCTGACAGGAGCACCGCTAGAGGCAAAAGGCACTACGGCTACCGGAACAGCACCTTCTAAACCTTCAGTGATTTCAATCTGTAACCCAGCATAAGCCAGACTGAAATTAACTAAACAAAAGATGCCAATACATAATTTTTTGTGTAAATCCATTATGACCTCTGTGAGATGAATCGCAGAAAAAGAGAGTGTTATCTCGGATTAAATACGAATGTTAACGGCCTAAATTCTCGGGCAAATAAATCTTTATCTTTTGGAACCGGTAAAGGTGACGCTTTATTAACGGCACTGACGGCTGAATTATCGAATATTTCATCGCCGCTACTCGCGATAACTTCCACATCGGTTACTGTACCATCGGGTAATAAACGCACTCTAACCGTACATTTTAAACCTTGCGTGGCATCCGGTGGCCTAATCCACTGACGTGTAACTTTTTGCATTAAAGCTTTTTTTAGCTCAGCTAATTCTGATTTCGCTTTTGCCGCTGCTTCGGCTTTTGCCGCTGCCTCAGCTTTAGCCTTCGCTTCTGCCTCGGCTTTAGCCTTCGCTTCTGCCTCAGCTTTGGCTTTTGCTGCTGCCTCAGCTTTAGCCTTTGCTTCTGCCTCGGCTTTGGCTTTTGCCGCTGCTTCGGCTTT
>CAWUNX010000342.1:0-4193 GCA_963923905.1 uncultured Methylocucumis sp. | reverse complement strand
TGCGTTTGACCAGGCGGTGAAAAAACGCTTGGCGCGGCAGATTTTGGGTAACGAAGTAATGCCGGAGACGTTAACCGCCATTGATCAGGAGATCGAGGCGCAAGGCGATCCACAAGGGGATAGGATGCAGCGGCAGGCGGGGTTGTGATGAGGGTTGAGACGCCGACAGGTTCAGGTCAATACGTGGAAATTTATTTTTCGGCCAGCGGCAATTTAGTCGTATCTGTCCAAGCAATCGATTGCGCGGGTATGAGATCAAGGGCGGCGGTTGAGTTATTGGGGGCTGGAAAAGGCGAGATCGAGCCCAAAATTATTCAAGACCTTTTTAGTGCATTAAAACCATTTGCCTCGTAGCTTGTAGCTTAGGGTGAGGCGAAATACCTCGCATGGATTACGATAAGCTCTATCAACGCTTGTGGCGAGAAATCGCCGCCAACGACACCGTGCTAAAGGCCGATATGCAGGCGTTTATTCGCTCGTTTTTGCTCAGGCTCAGGTCAGAAGGTTGGCGGTTGTCCGGTGATGCCGAAGCGGTATTAAAGGCTTATTTAAACGACGTTGAAACCGGGTTGAAAGCTTCGATTGAGCGCGCGGTGGCCATCGGTGCTAATTTGCCGTTAACGGCGGCGACACTGCAATCGGCGGCGATTTTAGCGGCCGCCGAAGCGGCGTTTAACACGCGCTGGCCGGATGGCTTGACGCTGTCAAAACGGTTATGGCGCTGGCAGACTGAAACCCGCGATGGTATTGAACGCGAGCTGAAGGCCGGGATTCGTCAGGGGCAAAGTGTTAATAAAACCCTGTATGCGATGCAGCGGGCGATTGAACGCACGCATGGCGACCAACGCTTTAAGATTGTCGAGCAGCATGTCGATGATTGGGTTAAGGACTTGCATCAATCGGCGTTGGCGTTGATTCATGATCCGCAGGCGAAACAGCAATGGCTGGATACGATGGAGGCCATACGCGAGCATATTGACACGCTTAAATACAGCGGCAGCCGCCATGCGGCTGAACGCGTATTCAGCCAAATACAAGCGGCTGTCGAAGACGGCCGAGAAGCTTTACTGGATAGCGCGGTGAAGTGGTGGACCTATGATAAGCAGTTGTTTCATCTAAAGCGGATCGCCCGCACTGAGATGGCGACCGCGATGCACAATGCGGTGATTGACGACAGCATCGACAATCCCGATATTATCGGTTATCAATGGCGGCTGTCGGCCAGCCATCCGGTGGCCGATATTTGCGATTATTACGCCAATATTGAGATGGGCTTAGGCAAAGGCGTGTTTAGTAAAGCCGCCGTACCACGGCATAAGGCGCATCCGCATTGCATGTGTTTGTTGATTCCGCGCACGACGCCGATTGCCGAAACAGGCAGTAAGAACTACGCGCAGTTTATCCAAAACACGTCTCAGCAGCGGCGCGATCTGATGCTGCCCGCCTGGGCAAAACAGGCGCTGGACGATGGCGTGCCGCTCGCGCAGTTGATTAGGCCGGATGGGTTTGGCTTGGTGTCGTTAACCTCAGCGGCGGAGCAGTCTTTAGCCGTATGGCTTAAGCATCCTAAAGGCATGTTTAACATAACAACGGTGCCGCCTGCGGTTGCTAAGGCATTGGGCGCGAGTACGCAGCAGGTTTACTTATCGCCTGAAACCTTGGCGAAAAATAAGCAGCATCATCCTGATATAACCATGGCTGATTATGCGCGCCTAGAGGCATTGGTGTCACGTCCCCAAGTGGTTGTGAAAGATGGGGCGCGAAGCGTGGTGGTCGTTAAGCAGGCGCAGGCGATTTATTGGGCGGCCATAAAATCGACAGCGACGGGCAAGGCGTTGTTTGTTACTTCATTTAGACGGTCAAATACCCAGGATGTCGCTAGGTTATTGCGTAAAGGCGAGGTGGTGTTTGGCGATTGGAAATAGCAGGGCGTCCCTGACACGCCCCATATCATCGCGCGATGGACTCCCTTACCCATCGAGGAGACTTTTTGTCCGCCAGGCGCAGACTCAGCCAATAGCCGGGAGATTTTGCCGCGATAACTTGAATGCAGTATAGCGCTATCAAGAATGATTATACAAGTTTGTTTATGAGACAATCGACCATCATTGCTGCGGTATTTTTTTAAAAGTATAAAATCTGATTTTAAGGCGTTTTACGCGGCTTTATGACCTACCCGCACCTATCCTATTCAAAAAAAATTTAAACGAAATTTAAACGGGTTTTAAATGCCTTCCTGATGATGTTTACGCGCAAGCTGTGTCCGTTATCACGGCTTGCGTAGGAGCGAGAAAACCCGATTTTTATCCCCATCCACTGTTAAGCCCTGGCGGAACCCGTTCCGTCGGGGTTTTTTATGGGCGGTTGGCTAGACTATGGCTCAGTTTCCAACACACCCTAGGAGCCAATATGACGGACTCAGCAGCGTCTGCCGCATCCGAAAACAACACCCCCATAAAGACCGCCGACGCATCCGCGGGCGCGGTCGATACCCAAGCGTTAATTAATGCTGCGCTGGCTAAGCAAAAAGCCGAGCTAGACGCGCATCACGCCAGTGAGTTTGAAAAAGCCACCGGCCATAAAAACCCCAAAGCCTTTGCTGACGCCAAACTGTCCGAAGATGGCAAACTAAAAGAACTCGCAGACACAAGGCTCAAGGAAACCGAGTTTTATAAAACTAAGTTTCAACAGTCCGCTATTCACAACGCCGTGGTCGCCGCCGCGTCCGAGGCGGTCGATGTGAGCGTGGTCAGTCAATTATTGGTTGGGCGCTGTCAGTGTGACGATGATGGCCAGGTGACGATCGATGGCAAGCCGGTCGCCGAAGCGGTGGCGGCGCTTTTGAAAGACAAGCCGTTTTTGGCGAAAGCGCAAGGCAGCGCCGGTTCCGGGGCTGGGTCCCAGGCTTCAGGCGGCAAGCAGGTGAGCCGCGTTGAGTTTGATCGGTTGACGCCGGATGCCAAAATGAATTTTATCCGTAACGGCGGTACCGTTATTTAAGGTGGGATGATATGGCCAATACATTAACGAATTTAATTCCTGATATTTATTCCGCGCTAGACGTGGTGTCGCGCGAGCTGGTGGGGTTTATCCCAGCGGTCTCTGTGAACGCGCAAGATAACGGTGTCGCGTTAAATGAAGATTTGCGTATCCCGATTACCGGGGCTGGCGTTGGTATTGATATTGTGCCAACGATGACAGTGCCGAACCCTGCCGATCAAACGATTACTAGCGCCGTGGTCACAATCACTAAGTCGCGCGCTTATGAGTTTGGCATTATCGGTGAGGAGCAGCTAGGCCTTAATAAGGGTGTGGGTTATCAATATGTACAGCGCGATATGATTGCGCAAGCGATTAGAGGTCTGGTTAATGAGGTGGAGACGGATATTGCGGCGACATATATTGGTGCATCCAGGGCGTATGGCACGGCTGGCACTACGCCGTTTGCCACTAACTTAAGCGACCCGGCGCAGGTGCGCAAGATACTGGATGATAATGGCGCGCCGTTAACTGATCGTAGCTTGGTCATTAATACCGCTGCCGGTGCGCAAATGCGCACGATTGCGCAATTGACCAAGGCCAATGAAGCGGGTACGGCGAGTCTATTAAATCAGGGTACGTTATTAGAGATTCATGGCTTCAAAATCCGGGAATCCGCCAAAGTCAAAACCACCACCAAAGGCACCGGCAGCGCTTATGTCACCAACGGCACATTTGCCGTCGGCGCTACCACGATTGCAGTGCAAACCGGCACTGGCACCATTATCGCGGGCGATGTCATTACCTTTGCTGGTGATAGCAATAAATACTTGGTGACCACCGCGTTGTCGGCTGGCAACTTAACCATTGCCGAGCCCGGGTTGCAGCAGGCGCTCGGTACCGGTGTCGCGGTCACGGTGGGTAATAACTATACCGCGAATATGGCGTTTAGCCGTAACAGCATTTTGCTGGTGGCCAGGCCGCCAGCGCGTCCGCAAGCAGGCGATCTCGCCTTGGAGTCAATGATGGTGACGGATCCTTTATCGGGTTTGTCGATGGAGTTTTCGGTTTATCCGGGTTGGCGTAAGTTGCGGTATGAGGTCGCGCTGGCCTGGGGTGTGAAGCTGATTAAGCCTGAGCATTGTGCGATTTTGTTGGGGTAGGTGATGACTAAAAAAACAGTTGCAGAGCTAGAAGCGCTAGAGAAGGTGGAT
>CAWUNX010000341.1:0-4218 GCA_963923905.1 uncultured Methylocucumis sp. | reverse complement strand
AACCGACTTCAGTAAATTTAGTCGCTTCGATTTTGATAAACGGTGCATTGGCTAAACGCGCTAAACGTCTGGCAATTTCCGTTTTACCAACACCCGTAGGGCCAATCATTAAAATATTTTTAGGGGTAATTTCATCGCGTAGCTTGGCTTCGACTTGCTGTCTACGCCAGCGATTTCTCAGCGCAATAGCGACTGAACGTTTAGCGCCTGCTTGGCCTATGATGTGTTTATCAAGCTCGCTAACGATTTCTTTAGGCGTCATCACTGACATTTTGTCATTATTATTCATTGGGTTCTGCGATTAATTCTTCTATGCAAAAATTGTGATTGGTATATATACAAATATCGGCGGCAATAGACAGCGATTTTTCGACAATATCGCGGGCACTTAACTCGGTATTTTCCAGCAAAGCTCTCGCCGCTGATTGGGCAAAAGCACCACCAGAGCCTATTGCCATTAAGTCGTACTCTGGCTCTATGACATCGCCTGTACCGGAAAGCACTAGCGATGTTTTCGCATCAGCGATAACTAACAGGGCTTCTAGCCTTCTTAACGCACGGTCAGTACGCCAATCTTTAGCCATATCGACGGCAGCTCGCGTTAATTGACCGCGATGTTTCTCTAATTTGCCTTCAAAATGCTCAAACAACGTAAACGCATCAGCCGTTGCACCGGCAAATCCGGCAATCACTTTACCATGATATAAACTGCGCACTTTACGCGCATTACCTTTCATCACGGTATTACCTAAAGTGACTTGACCGTCGCCGCCGATGACGACTTTATCACCTCGGCGCACCGATAATATGGTAGTTCCTTCAAACACGTTAATAATTCCTAAAAGTTAATCAGTTTGGTTAATGCAGCAATTTTACATGCTCTGCTTTTAAATGTGGGAAAAAATATCACCAGTATAAACAAATACTGGCTAAGTCACTAACTTGTTCGTTATTAAGTCATTGTCAAGCGAGGTTTTACTGCTATATTGCCCTAATCGTTTGACTAGCACTAGAATTTAACGGGAATCCATGTAAGATGTCGCGCTCACTTAGCTACAAGGAACCTCCAGATTATGAGCAAATCGATTGTATTAACAGGTATTACGACGACAGGAACACCACATTTAGGCAATTATGTCGGCGCCATTAAACCCGCTATAGCAGCCAGCAACAATCCAAACGTGCAGCCGTTTTATTTTTTAGCCGATTACCATGCGCTGATTAAATGCCATGAACCCGAACGCGTTAGGCAATCCAGTTTAGAAATTGCAGCAAGCTGGCTAGCGTTAGGGCTAGATACACAAAATGCCGTGTTTTATCGCCAATCCGATGTGCCAGAAATCCTAGAGCTTACTTGGATGCTAACCTGTGTTACGGCAAAAGGCTTAATGAACCGTGCTCATGCTTATAAAGCCGCCGTCGCTGACAACGAACAAAGCGGTGAAGCCGATGCCGATAAAGGCGTGACTATGGGCTTATTCAGCTATCCAATTTTAATGGCCGCCGATATTTTAATGTTTAAAGCCGATAAAATTCCGGTAGGCAAAGACCAGATTCAACACATAGAAATGGCCAGAGACATTGCCGCCCGATTTAACCATATTTATGGCGAGCATTTTGTTTTACCAGAAGCGGTCATAGAAGAACATGGCGCGACGCTATCAGGTTTAGATGGCCGGAAAATGAGCAAGTCATATAACAATACCATTCCAATGTTCGAGCCGGAAAAAAGCCTGAAAAAATTAATTAATAAAATCAAAACCAACTCATTATTACCCGGCGAACCTAAAGACCCTGAAACATGTACACTGTTTAGCATTTATCAAGCATTTGCCAGCCCTGCTGAAGTCGCAGAGATACGCAAACGCTATGCTGAAGGGATTGCTTGGGGCGAAATGAAACAAGTCTTGTTTGAATTGATTAACAACCACCTTGCGCCCGCTAGAGAACGTTATTATGCGTTGTTAAGCGCACCTGAGCATATCGAAACCCAATTACAAGAAGGTGCCACCAAAGCTCGCGCGATTAGTATGCCTTTTATTAAAGAATTACGTGCAGCAATAGGTATCTCTAGGATAGGAAAATGACCACACGCCCCTTATTCCAATTTAGTCAATGTTTACAGCAATCATTAATCATCATAGGCAGTGAACTTTGGCTATGGATAGGGGTGACCATAGCCATTGCAGGGTTACTGGTACTTGGACGCCCGTTTCCCGTATTAGGTGTTTTTAACACGATAATGTCGGTGTTTCTTTGTGTAGGGCTGGCTAAATACTGTGATTTGAAACATACAAATCCAAAAACCGCGCCGACATTATCCTGGGTGATTAAAACCAGCTTACCATTAGCCATTCTTGTAGCGATAGGCATAGATTTGTGCTGGTTTGTGTTTATGGCAGCCGCGTATATATTGTCAGGGGCACCAGCCAAAATCATGATATTTTTTGTCAATTGGCAAGTCGTACAACACATTCCCGAATTCGATAGCGTGCATAACTTCGCCGCCTGGTTATTTACCTATGCCAATATCGCGCTAAGCTTTGGTTTACTAATACTTAGTGCGTTTGTCGGCTGGTTTACCCATCCATTAATGCTATTCAACAACACACGCTTTAGCAAAGCCAAGCAAAAAAGCGCCAATGCCGCCAGTCAACACAGAAGCGCACTCGTCAAAACCATAGGTTTTATCATCTTCCAAGCCTTCTTATGCTCTACCGTCACACCACTATTAACACCGGTGTTACTGGTATTAACGGGTTGTTTAATTTATAACTCGTATAAAGTTACGTTTACCTAGCCCTTAGCTATTCCCGCTCAACATAATAATAGAAGTTGCTAATTATTAACCTCAGGCGTAAATTTAAGAAGCTGACTATAGTATCTGTCCAGCATTTTATTTACTTATCCCATAAAGGAGGCAACTATGTCTACAAGTAGAATCGCGCTTTATATTGGTAATGAATTATACCCAGGTCAAGGCAGCGACCCTGACTCAACGATAAAAAAACTACACGCCAGCCCTTTAACCAGTCCTATCTTGAGTTTGCTCAACCAAAGTGCCGCTGATTCGCAAAATCTAGTTTATAACCAGAAAGAAAATCCTTTATTTAATACCTCAGGTGATTACCTAGGCGATAAGGATTGGCCGCGCATCATTAACGATTTACGCAATGGCGGCAATATTCAAGAAGTATATTTATCGTTTTCATCTACCGGCACGGAGTACATGGGCAATCTGCTTAGCAGTAATAAGACTGCTGCCATGCAAATATTAACCTGCACAAAAAATGACTTAGGCTTGGATGGTATTGATATAGATTATGAATATTCTGATTTTTCTAACACATCGCCGCTTTTTACGCTGGCTTCAGCCGCTATTGAAGCAGGTCTAAAACTCACCGCTGCGCCATTTATGATGCAATCATGTTGGCAAGACTGGGTAAACTTTGTGCAAAAACAACAAGGCACGGTGTCATGGCTAAATCTACAATGCTATGCAGGCGGCAAGACCAACAACCCAGGCGATTGGCTAAGCTTAGGCGTACCTATCGTGGCGGGCAGTTGTCCTAATTGTGCTAACCCACAAACCACTTGCACACCAGACGACATGCAAGCTCTTTTCACACTGTGGCGCACCGGCCAAGGCAGTGTACCTAACGCTTGCTGGAGTGGCACGCCTAACACGTCAGCCCAAACCATAGGTGGCGGTTTTATTTGGGCTTACGGTAGTATTAGCGACCACTTTTCGGATTACATGAATGCGCTTAAGAATGGGTTGGGTATGTAACATTTACCCTAGCAAACCGCCATCGGCGTGTTCCGAAGTGGTGGTTTGCTTATCGGAGAACTGGCCTTACCGCGTTGGCAGACGGTGAAATAAGGTAAAGCGCCGATGGTTAGGCAAAAAATCAAGGGTGCATTCCATGCACCAAAGAACTCATTCATAGCTCACCTATGTCAATAATACGCCTTTGGTGTTAGTACTCTTTGACGCATAAAATGCATCCTACTTGGCTTTGGCGCATAGAATGCGCTTGGCTACTTGGCTTGGCTTTCAAAAATTCTGTATTCAACGATGTTGTCCAAAGGCTCAATTTCTATTGCGTGTGTCTGTGTTTGAGCAGCATGTTCAGATTCGGATAAATCTTTAACATGAACTGAATCAATACCGTTCGGCATGATTACTGAGTGGCATTAATAATTTCAACCACACGA
>CAWUNX010000340.1:0-4242 GCA_963923905.1 uncultured Methylocucumis sp. | reverse complement strand
GTCGGCAGCGTCAGATGTGTATAAGAGACAGCGGCTAAGGTTTTTAAGATTTTGTCGGCGGGAACATTTAAAAACTCGGTGATTTCAGCAATGGTTTTTTGCGTCGGTGTTTCGACTTTAACCTGGGTTTCGGTGGCTGCTGGCAATGTATCTAGCCGATTTAATGCGGGCGCACTTTCGACATTAGCCGCATAGTGGCTTTCAGTTGAAAACGCGATAGCGTCTTCGCCCGAATCGGCAATCACATGAAACTCGTGTGAGACCGCACCGCCAATCGCACCCGAATCCGCAATGACGGCACGGAATTTCAAGCCTAAGTGATTAAAGATATTGCTATAAGCTTGGTACATCGCATCATAAGTCTGTTGTAATGAGGCTTCGTCTAAATGAAACGAGTACGCATCTTTCATGATAAATTCACGGCAACGCATGACGCCGAAACGTGGACGTATTTCATCGCGGAATTTAGTTTGAATTTGATAAAACGTAACGGGTAATTGCTTATAGCTTTTTAATTCATGACGCGCCAAGTCAGTGATGATTTCTTCATGGGTAGGGCCTAAGCAAAAATCCCGCTCATGTCTATCTTTTAGCCTCGCTAATTCAGGGCCGTATTTTTGCCAGCGTCCGGTTTCTTGCCATAATTCTGCCGGTTGTAAAGCCGGCATTAAGACTTCCAGCGCGCCAGCTTTATTCATTTCATCGCGAGTGATTTTCTCGACTTTGCGCAATATTTTTAAGCCTAGCGGCAGCCAAGTATATAAACCTGCCGCCAGTTTACGAATCAATCCGGCGCGTATCATAAGCTGATGACTAGCGATTTCAGCATCGGCAGGTGTTTCTTTAACAGTGTGTAACGGAAATTGAGAAGTGCGCATGGATTAAACAGAGTTAGTAAATATAAGGTGTGTTTAATAAGCTTTGTTGCGTGTGAGCAAAGCGTATGTCGATTTGGTCGCCTTTGTTTAGCAAGCCTGGGCTTAGCATAAATACAAAACCGCATTGGCTGTGAAAGCGTTTATCAGCGTCGGCGACATCAGGTCTAGGCAAGTCGGCTTGGCAGGTTTGGATTAATCGGCCATTAATTAACAATTCTAAGCTGACGGCATTGGTTTGAGTGGTGTCTAGTGCCCAGCCATAGACTTTAGTTGTGTCAACTTCGTCGATATAACCGACTAGCGTTCGGGTTGCTTGGGCATGACGATAATGTACCGGCGACGTCGTATAAGCGTTAGGCGAGGGACGAATGAAGTCTATTGCAGCCGTTACTGCGTCTGGATTGTGAACACCGATAAATTCAGCCAGTGTGTTGACAAACTCCTCTGGGTAAATCAAGGCTTTTTCATACGAGACCAGTAACATCGGGCGTTTACAGCATTTTAAAAAGAACAGCAAATTTACGCTTAAGCCCAATAATTTAAACATTTCGTTGAGCAGCGATACGTTAAATAATTGTTGCCTGCGGTTAGCATTGGCTAATAAATCTCGAAACACGACGACATATACGGGTTCACGAAAAAGTTTATCGTAACGCCATAAGCGTAGCTTTTTTGTGCCCCATACCGGATAGCGTTGATTGCGTTCGTTAATCGTTACTCGCGCTTTCGCTTTATCACCGCGGTTAACCGCATCGAGTAGGGTTTGGTCTTGGTAGCGTGAATCCAAGCCATCCCCCATATAGATACCGAGTTTAGCTAAAACCCCGGCGACCATAGACGTACCGCCGCGACCTAAGCCTAATACGATAACGGTTTTATAGGGTAGGGTAGCTGCGTCGCCATTTAACGCAACAACGCCGAGGTTTTTATTGCTCATGCTGCTTATAAATTATCTAAAATAGCGCGTTTTACTGCATCTAAATCAGCGCTAATCGTGACCGGTTGAGTATCTGCGCATTGTTTCATGGCAATATCGGGGTCTTTAATGCCGTTACCGGTTAAGGTGCAAACTATCGTGCTGCCTTCTGGGATTTTACCCGTATTAATGTCATGCAAAGCACCCGCAAGTGACGTCGCTGAGGCCGGTTCACAGAATACGCCTTCTTGTTGAGATAATAATTTTTGTGCCGCTAAGATTTCTTCATCAGTAAATTTAGCAAACCAGCCGCCAGACTCTTTTTGCGCTTGCCAGGCTAAATCCCACGATTGTGGATTGCCGATTCTAATCGCGGTGGCTAAGGTTTCAGGATTTTCTACTGGATGGCCCACGACAAATGGCGCTGCTCCCGCTGCTTGATAACCGCACATAATAGGCACGTTACGCGTAACAGCGCTATGGCTACTGCTATAACGGGCATATTCAGAATAGCCTTTCCAATAGGCTGTGATATTACCGGCATTACCGACCGGTAAGCAGTG
This sequence comes from uncultured Methylocucumis sp., assembly GCA_963923905.1. GTDB lineage: Bacteria > Pseudomonadota > Gammaproteobacteria > Methylococcales > Methylomonadaceae > Methylovulum. Next base: position 1,885 of record CAWUNX010000340.1, on the reverse strand, counting down.
ATAATCCGGCGCAAAACCGAGTTCATCGACGATTTCAAACGCGGCGGTTTTTTGCCCTTCGATACGGAACGGGTTAATTGAGTTAACAATAGTCACCGGCGCTAATTCGGCCACTTGTTTAACTAACTCCATGCCTTGATCAAAATTACCGCTGATTTGAATGATTTTGGCATTGTACATTAAGGTTTGCGCGAGCTTACCTAACGCGATTTTACCTTCAGGGATAATCACAAAGGCTTTAATGCCCGCTCTGGCCGCATAGGCCGCAGCAGATGCTGAGGTATTGCCCGTTGATGCGCAGATAATGGCTTGGCTACCGGCTTCGACCGCCATGGTCATGCCTCTATCTTTAAACGAGCCGGTTAGGTTTAAGCCTTCAAATTTAACGTAGATTTTAACGTCTTTGCCAATAATGCGCGGAATATTGTGTAATTCGATTAACGGCGTATTGCCTTCGCCTAAGCTGATAATACGCGTGTTAGCGCTAACCGGTAAGCGGTCGCGGTAGAATTCGATTAAGCCAGTATAGCGTTTGTGTGTGCTCATGAGTTTATCCTAAGGTTTCCATACGGATGCGGTTTATTTTTCCGGTCACGGTTGTCAATGCTTCAATTTCAGCAATCGCCGCGTTCATTTCTTGTTCTAAAGTAATTTGGGTTAGCAAAATAATCGGTACAGCGGCGTCGCTTGCTGACGGCTCTTTTTGAATAATCGCTTCAATGCTAATGTCATGGTCGGCTAAGATGCGCGTCACATCGGCTAACACACCCGGTTTATCTTCGGCCATTAAGCGTAAGTAATACGCCGTTCTAAAGCTGTTTGAACTGACAACGGGAATATTCGCTAGTTGATTGGCTTGGAAAGCTAAATGCGGTACGCGATTTTCCGGGTCACTGGTCAAGGCGCGCGCAACATCGACGACATCAGCGACAACAGCGGATGCCGTCGGTTCTGCACCCGCTCCTGCGCCATAATACAAACTAGGGCCTACTGCATCACCTTTAACAACGACGGCATTCATCACGCCATTGACGTTAGCGATTAAACGGCGTTCAGGGATTAAGGTCGGATGTACGCGTAACTCAATACCTTCAGGCATTTGTCTAGCGATGCCTAAGTGTTTAATCCGGTAGCCTAATTGTTCCGCATATTCAACATCAGTGCGGGTGATACCGGTAATGCCTTCAGTATAGACTTTATCGAATTGCAATGGGATGCCAAAGGCAATTGACGCTAAAATCGTGAGTTTATGCGCTGCGTCAATACCTTCAACGTCAAAGGTCGGGTCGGCCTCGGCATAACCTAATGCTTGGGCTTCGGCTAACACATCAGCAAAATCACGGCCTTTATCGCGCATTTCGGTCAAAATAAAATTGCCCGTGCCATTGATAATACCCGCTAACCATTGAATGCGATTGCCCGTTAAGCCTTCGCGTATCGCTTTGATAATCGGAATGCCACCCGCAACCGCTGCTTCAAAGGCAATAATAACGCCTTTAGCACTCGCCGCAGCAAATAGCTCATTGCCATGTAACGCAATTAAAGATTTGTTAGCAGTAACCACATGTTTGCCGTTATTAATCGCCGCTAAAACCATGTCTTTAACCGGCCCTGCGCCACCTATCAATTCTAAGACAATATCAATATCAGGGTCGTTGATAATGTCATTAGGGTTAGTGGTTAATTCAATACCGTCGGTATTGCAAATCCTTGGCTTGGTTAAATCTTTAGCCGACGCGCGGGTAATAGTGAGTTCCCGGCCTATTCTGCGTGCGATTTCTGCGGCGTTACGCTTAAGCACGTTAACCGTGCCGCCACCTACCGTGCCTAATCCTAATATACCTGTCTCTTATACACATCTGACGCTGCCGACGATACTCCTTGT
>CAWUNX010000339.1:0-4287 GCA_963923905.1 uncultured Methylocucumis sp. | reverse complement strand
TCTTAACTGTCACCACTTTCCGGTGACTTACTCAACGATTAACTCTTAATGGAGACACAAAATGAAAAATACTCACGCACTTATTACTACTGCTTTAGCTACATTAATCACAATGGGCGCCACAGGCATACAAACAGCAGCAGCTGAAGATAAAGCAGACATGGAAAAATGTTACGGTGTCGTCAAAGCCGGAAAAAACGATTGTAAAACCATGAGCAATGCGTGCGCGGGCCACTCTACTACCGATGCCCAAGCCGATGCCTTTATTGCTTTACCGAAAGGTACTTGTGAGCGCATTGCCGGTGGTAACTTGGAAACCCCTGCTAAATAAGGACAGGCCATGCTGCACGTCCAACATCGTTTCATCACCAAATCAAGCATTCCGACATTAGCAGGGATTGGCTTACGTTCTCAGCATTATGAGGAGGTATTGACCACCAAGCCAAATATTGGCTGGTTTGAAGTCCATAGCGAGAACTATTTCGGCAAAGGCGGCGTAGCGCTACAAGCCCTAGAAAAAATTAGGGAAGATTACCCAATTAGCTTGCATGGCGTGGGGATGTCGTTGGGTTCGGTGGACGCTTTGGATGTGCGGCACTTAGGCCGTTTGAAAGACTTAATAGCAAGAATAGAACCAGGGCTAGTCTCAGAACACCTGTCCTGGAGTTCTTTTGGCGGCAACTTTATTAACGACCTTGCCCCTTTGCCTTACACCGAAAACAGTCTCATTTATTTAGCTGACCGCATCAGTCAGGTGCAAGAGGTGTTAGGCACTTGGATTTTGCTGGAAAATCCGTCTAGTTATCTGGAATATAAGCAGTCTACCTATCAAGAGCAAGATTTTCTCAATGAACTGGCGCGTCGAACGGGTTGCGGCATTTTGCTAGATATTAACAATGTCTATGTTTCCTGCCAAAACCACGGCTGGGACTCACTGAGTTATTTGCAAGCGATTGTACCGGAGCGAGTAGGTGAGATTCATTTGGCAGGTCATACCGTTAACAACGTGGAAGGCAAAAAGCTGTTAATTGATACGCATAACCAACCAGTTTGTGAAGCAGTTTGGGCGCTGTACCAAACCGCGCTGAGCCTGTTAGGCGCTAAGCCAACCCTTATCGAATGGGATGCTGACATTCCTGCGTTTTCCGTATTGATGTACGAAGCAAAACAAGCCGATTTATTTTTGGAAACCAACGATGCATACGCTGCCTGAACTGCAACAGGCTTTTACCGAATGGGTGTTACGCGGTGAAAGCCAAAATCAAATCACAGAGTTGGTTAAGACGACGAATGGCTTGACCGCCGAGCAACGCTTGCAGATTTATCGTAATAACACGCTGCTAGGTTTAACCGAGGCCCTGCGCGATGGTTACCCTGTGATTAACAAACTCGTAGGCACGGATTTTTTTAACCTAATGGCTCGCAATTACCTGTTGCATTATCCACCGAAAGCAGGCTGTTTGTTGTATTTCGGCGCGCACTTGGCTGACTTTATCGCAGGTTTTAGCCCGGCTGACAGCTTACCCTATCTATCTGATGTGGCTAGACTGGAGTGGTTTTGGCATGAAGCGTTTCATGAAGCAGATGCTACTAGCTTGGATATTGCCAGCTTAAATGCGATTCATCCAGATAATTACGGCGCTTTGAGTTTTATCCTGCATCCGACAGTAAGGCTGATACGTTCAAACTATCCAATACTGTCTATTTGGCAGCTTAACCAACAGGAGCAGCAAGGTATTGCTACGGTCAAGTTAACACAGGGCGCGTGCCATTTGCTGATTTACCGACCGAACTGTGAGGTAATGATAATGGCTTTACCAGAGGCGAGCTATGAATTCTTGAAAACATTAGCTAAGGGCGAAGCGCTTTGCCAAGCCGTTGATGCTGCGTTATTAAAAGATGCTGAATTTGCGCTATTCGCCGCTCTTCAACACTGCTTTGCTAAGGGATTAATCATCGATTATTCAGTAAAACAACCTTAACGCATTTAATTAGCTCTTATTTCTTCTAACCCAAGGTATGACAATGAAACTGGTTAATCTATTACATAAAATCGACAAAACCCTAACCTTCTTAACACCTATCGGCGATTTAATCTTACGCTGTTGGGTAGCGTATGCGTTCTGGGTGTCAGGGCTAACTAAAATTCAGAATTGGAATAGCACCTTATATTTGTTCAACGAAGAATATGCTGTACCGGTGCTTTCTCCAGCAAGCGCCGCTTATTTAAGCATCGCCATCGAATTAGGCTTGCCCGTGCTACTAGCATTCGGCTTATTAGGGCGTGCTGCTGCGCTAGGCTTATTCCTATTCAATATGGTCGCAGTCATTTCTTATCCAGATTTAGGTGCTGCGGGCATTGAGCAACATAAAGTCTGGGGGATTATGCTGTTAGTGTGCTTACTGCATGGCTCTGGTAAATTATCGCTAGATGCTTGGCTGTTTATCCGCTATTTTAAATATCCAAATCCTAACGCACTGTTGAATAAAGGAATAATACGCTGATAGAGAACATACTCAAAATGATACGTTATCATTTAAGTACGCACTCAACACGTCACTGTTAACTGGCTTAGAAAAGAAATACCCTTGACCAAAATCACAGCCCATGTCTTTTAATAAGCCAAACTGCTCTAACGTTTCGACACCTTCAGCAATCACTTTTATACCCAATTTATGCGCCATCACAATAATAGCTTCACATAACACGCTGTCTTCAGAATCTGTGTGTAAGTTGCGCACAAACGACTGGTCAATTTTTAAATAATCAATATCGAATTTCTTAAGATACGCTAATGACGAATAACCAGTACCAAAATCGTCTAAAGCGACTTGAATATTATGGTCTCGTAAGTCATTGAACTGCTGGATAATCAAAGGATTGTTATCCAATAACATACCTTCAGTAATTTCAACAACAATACTTGTTCCGGGCATTGCTTTTGTTGTCAGTTGCTTAGGCCACGCGTCAAAACGCTTGTCGGCGTCATAAAATTGTATCGGAGATTTATTAATACTGATTTGAAACTCAGGCTGATAGCTCTGGCGCCAAATTAGCACTTGGCTAACCGCTTGCTGAAACACCCACTCGCCAATATCAACGATTAACCCGGTTTCTTCAGCTAAAGGAATAAACTCAGCGGGACTGACTGCGCCAAATACCGGATGCTGCCAACGCAACAAAATTTCAGCTTTATTGATAAGCCCAGTTTGTAAATTAATAATGGGTTGATAGACCACGCTTAGTTGCTGATGCGCCAGTGCATTATGCAAGTCATTCGCCAAACGCATGCGTTTTTCCGTATGCTGCTGCGTGGTTTGGTTATAAAGACAATAGCGTTTTCGCCCCTGTTTTTTCGCTGAATACATTGCCTGATCGGCAAATTTGAGCAACTCTTCAGCGTCTTGAGAGTGCTCGGGACAATAGACAATACCAATGCTTGCCGAGATATAAACCAACTCTTGGTTTAATTTGAAGGGATTAGACAATTCGCTAATGATGCGTACCGCGATAAATTCGACCTCTGAAAAATCTTCTAGGTTACTCAATATTATCGTGAACTCGTCGCCGCCTAGACGGGCAACGGTATCCACATTGCGCACACAAGACTGAATACGCAACGCAGCATCAGTCAAAAGCTGGTCGCCTACGCCATGCCCAAAACTATCGTTAATTTCTTTAAACCGGTCTAAATCGATAAATAGTAAAGCAAAACGGCTTTGCTGGGTTTGCACCTTTTGAATTTCATTAGTCAAGCGCTGATGAAATAGATTTCTATTCGGCAACGTGGTTAGCGTGTCAAAGTTAGCTTGTTGCCAAATTAAATTTTCAGCCTTCTTATGCTCGGTAATATCATGAAACAATGCCACCCGCCTATGCACCGAGCCGTCAAGATTAAATATCGTATTAATCGTTAAATGCTCGGTTCTTACATCGCCTGATTTATGCCGATTCCAAATTTCACCTTGCCACTTGCCATGACGCTCAAGAGCTCTCTTCATATCATCATAGAATTGACGGTCTTGAAAAACCGAATGCCGCAATGCCAATGTTTTTCCGATCACTTCGTCTTCAGAATAACCGGTTAATTCGGTATAAGCAGGATTAACCGCAAGAATCACATTATTGACATCGAAAACCAGCATCGCCTCACTACTGTTTTGATAAACTAATGCAGCGATACGCATGGCTTCTTCGTTTTTCTTTCTCTCCGAAATATTTTCTATGATAGACCACATGTATTTTTCGCCATCTTTGCCGGTAATCAACGCACCGTTAAGCCTGAC
>CAWUNX010000338.1:0-4295 GCA_963923905.1 uncultured Methylocucumis sp. | reverse complement strand
TTCAGCACCTCGTTGAAAAAGCGTTTGACCATTCGCAAAACTCAATACCTGGTCACTGTTAATCACGCTATGCGCACGGAAAATCCGCTCACCGCCTAAGAAGCTCAAAAATGCTTGCTCAGCGACTTCATAGCGGCCATCATCGTTACCTGATGCAGAAATCTTTAAATGCCCGCCTAATACATTCACCACACCGGCATTATTGAATCGTTCCAGATTAAGCGCTAAGTCAGGCGTCGTAGCCGCATCACCTAAATTCAATACACTGCGCACACCGTTAGTCCATTGACCATTACCCGTTTCGCTGGCTAGTGCATTAGCCCCTGTCCAATTGACCTTACCATAATTAAACCAATGCTTATCAAGATATGCCGCCCCTTTAGTTGCTAACGTAGTCGTCGCGGTATTAGCCGTGATGAGTTCGCCATCGCCAGTCACATGACCTTGAGCAAAATTAAAAGCCTGAGTCACTCTGACCTTGCCGTTACCCGCTAACGTACCGTCATTCAAAGTTAATGAGTGTATTTGCAACAACCGATTAACGGTCAATAAGCCACTGTTTTCAATACTGCCTTTAAAACCCGCGTAATCGCGTGATAACGTTAACGCGCTACCGCTATTAACCGTGATTAAATCAATATCTGATAACGCGCCAGCCACATCGACCTCAGCAGCATCAATGACGATATTAGCCCGCCTAACCGCGCTAGCCTTAGTCAGCTTAGCAACACCTTTAAGCGTAAGCTCACCCCGATTCAAATCTAAGGCATTATTAACAACCGTTGAGCCAGTGCCGTTACCATCATTATCGGCTTTAACTGTTACGGCTAAACGGCCACTGCTTGTTCTAATCGCTGAATCAACCGTAATATCATTATCGGCTGATAACGTTAATTGCGCGTCGCCACCGCTACGTTTAGTCAAGCCAGACACAATCTGTAAATTGCCATTAGTGCTATCGGTTTGTTTAGCGTCAGCGTTAATCGCCACATCAGTGCCATGCTCTAGCGCATAACGGACACTTTCCGTAGTCACAAGACTATCATCAGATGTGGTTGATGTCGTATTTTTGGTTTGTACGCGGATATTTTCCGCATCGACTTGCCATTGACCATTGTTGCCCGTAGCTGCAGACGCATCGATTTTTGCATTAGTCGAGTTTACCTGATAGCCAGACGTCTTAATGACACCACCGTCACCGCTTTCACCGCTAGCTTTTGCGCTTATATCTCCTGCGAGAGTGACGCTACCTTGTTGACTTTCTATGCTAATCGAACCCGCATCACCTTGACTATTATTTACATTGAGTTGACTATCTTCGGTTAAAGTGACTGCTTGACTCGCTGACAACACAATATTGCCTTGAGCATCAACACTTGCACTGTCAGCATTCATTTCACCGCTATGGCTAATCGTACCGGCAAATGCGCTAATCACACCACCTTCGGTTAAAATTTTACCTAAATTCAATACACTATCTTTAGGGGCTTGAATTTCAAAACTAATATCAGGGTCATCTAAATTAGTGACCAGCATTTTCCGTCCAGCAGCCAATGTGATTTGCCCACCTTCTGAACTAATCGTGCCAGAGTTGTTAATCGTTGGTGCAATTAGCATGACATTACCCTCTTTGCCTACTCGAATAATGCCTTGGTTAACAATACTTCCGGACTTACCTTCAGCAATAAAATGATAATTGCCGTGTAAAAAATCATCGTCGCTTAAATTTAAGCTAGATGCTAATAGGCCTTGTGTATCCACCACAGAATCAGGTCCAAAGACAATACCGTTAGGATTCAGTAAAAAGACCTTACCATTTGAAATGAGCTGCCCTAAAATCTCGCTAGGATTACCGCCCACTACGCGATTAAGTACGGCACTCTGACCGTTTTGCTGAATAAACTGCAAAATCTCGTTTTTAGCGATATTAAAATCTTGCCAATGAATAATCGCATTCGGGCTATTGGTAATCGTCATAACGCCGGGCGCCGATGTGTCGATATTGACTTGACCGTTAACAACATCAGCCCCGTTTGGAGCAGCTAGCAGTTGTGCTGGATAAATAATCGTCAGAATGGCCAGATTTAACACCCGGCGTAACGGCTGTTGTAGCGCCGAACTAAATTGACCACGTTTAGCATGATGCCGTTTGGTGTTCAAGGCAATCTCCTTAACGTTTAAATGGGGATACGTTCATCTTATCATCAATTTTAAAACCAGACCATTTGTGTGCTGAAGCGAAATGGCTTGTTTATTAACGCACTCGTCGTAAAAAAACATGATATTAACACTCAAGCTATGTAGTCTGTGATGAATTCACATTAAGCTTAATTAACCAGGACTAATTTACCTAGCGTGTGTCCCGTTTCAATAGCACGATGAGCTAAAGCCGCATCAATTAACGGCAATATTTCAACTCTACAAGCAGGTAATACGCCTTGTTCCAAATAAGTTTTACATTGATTCAGAATCTTAACATGAGCATCCCGTTCTACAGGTAAATCTCTAAGCATAGGCGTCAGCATTAACTCAAATCCTATCAATAAATTACGCACCCTAGCTTCGGCTAAACTCACTAAACCAGGGTCTAATAATGTTACTATTCGGCCAAAATGCTTAGTTACGGGTATACTTGCAGCAAACACATCAGGCCCTACCGTATCAAAAGTTAAATCAACACCTTGACCCTCGGTAAACGCATTAACAGCCGTAACTAGGTCTTGTTGTTGATAAAAAATCACCGCATCTGCGCCTAACTGTTTAACCCAATCAGCTTTTTCTTGACTGCTCACCGTGGTAATCACTTTAGCGCCTGCGATTTTAGCTAATGGAATAGCTACGGAACCAACGCCACCGGCACCGGCATGAATCAACACCGTTTGCCCGGCGCGTAAACCACCGCGCTGAAATAACGCGCCATAAGCTGTTATTAATACTAAAGGCAATGCTGCGGCTTGAGCAAAAGACAAATTATTTGGCATTAAGCCTGCCCAACGCTGATCGAGAACATTGTATTCAGCGTAATTACCCTGCTCGCGACCTAAGCCACCGTGGCAAAACCAGACAGAGTCGCCAGGCTTAAATTTCGTAACAGCGCTGCCAACCTCAGTTATCACGCCCGCACCATCACAACCTAAAATCGCTGGCAATGGCAACGGATACAGCAAGCCGTTACGACGTATCTTAGTATCGACAGGATTTACGCCTGCGGCTTTGATATGTACTTTAATGTCGGTAGCTTGGATAATCTCAGGTTCGGCTATCTCTGTGTAGGACAGAGTTTCCGGCATCCCAACCTCGGTCATTAATATCGCTTTCATAGGATTATTTTTTGTTTGGATCGTTACTCGCGATGGGCAAAAGCCATCGATTAAATTGCACTAACTCATAGCCGATTAAACGTCCCGATTGCTGATACAGGGCACTGCGCGCTCTAAAATATTTATAACGCGATAATCGTTGTTGTTTTTTGGCTTCGGATAATTGTTTTTCTGCTTCTAACACATCGACAATGGTCGAAACGCCTAACTCATAGCCTTTTTTCATTGCATCACGCGATTTTTCACTCGCGCTAAGTTGCCTATCGGCGGCTAATGCGCGCGCAGGCGATGACGCCATATCTAAATAAGCCGCACGGGTAAATTTTTCCAATTCACGCATCTTTTGCTCTAATTGCGATTCACTGTATTTTTTTCTAGCTTCAGCTTCACGAACCCTCGCACTGGTCACGCCTCCCTCATAAATCGGAATCGTCGCTTGTAGAGCAGCCGAACCAATTTGATAAGCGGCCGAACTTTGATTGTTAAACGTCGTATCACTATATATTCCAGATAATTGCAATTGCAAGGTCGGCAAATGTCCGGCCTGATACGCAGAGATACTTTGTTTAGCCGATTCTACAGCATGTTTTAACGCAATGATTTCAGGGTTAATTTGACCAATTTGCCTAACCCAAGATTCTATATCGCCATCGGGTGGTGGCTGCGTCACGTCTAAGCGTGCTGGGCGTATTTCAGTCACGGCATCGCCGGTTAATTCACGCAATTTTTCTAACGCAATTTTAGCTTCGTTATCGCTTTCTAATAGATTGCTGCGTAAAGTTTCAGTACGCGCCTCTAATTCGTATAAGTCAGTCACCATGGCCATTTGCCGTTCATGCATGGCTCTGACGCGTTCAAGTTGCTTTTCCGTAGAGCTAAGCTCTTCTTTGATAATTTCACTTTTATCCGCCGCTTCTAACGCATCCATATAGCTGTCTCTTATACACATCTCCGAGCCCACGAGACCAGAGAGGA
>CAWUNX010000337.1:0-4296 GCA_963923905.1 uncultured Methylocucumis sp. | reverse complement strand
GACTTACATTGGCAAGCCTTTGCTCGTATAGGTTATCGGATATATTTCGGAAGCTCGGTACTAGTAGTCACAATGCCTGAATGATGGGGTCACCTTTTGAAAAGCCTGGATTTTCACCTACAAGCCATGCTTTTAATAAAATCCTGCAAACTTTGGCCTTCGCTATCTGTGAAGGTTACGTCTTCTGTTTGGATACTTAGGATGCGATCAAGGCGGAAATGACGGAAATCGTCGCGCAGTTGGCACCAGGCGACTAAGGTCCAGACATTACCCCAAAAATACAGTCCCAAGGGTTGGATGCTACGCAAGCTTTGTTCGCCGTCGGCGCGGCAGTAATCGATGAGTAACAAGCGTTTGTTATCGATGGCCTTTCGACATATATCCAGATGACTATCAATATCTTGGCGCTGACTGAAACGTAAAGAAAACAATTTACTGTCTTCGATTTTGTGACGTAAGCCTGCCGGAATCACAGCGGTGATTTTGTCCAACGCCGATTGCGCGGATTGCCCTAATTCACTGCCAGCCCAAGTTTTGCTCATCCGCACGCCAACAACCAAGGCTTCGATTTCTTGCGCTGTGAACATGATAGGCGGAATATCTAAACTATGCCGTAATCGGTAACCGACGCCGGCTTCACCTTCTACCGGAACACCGGATAGGCTAAGGTCTTGGATGTCGCGGTAAATGGTGCGCTCGGACACTTCTAAGCGTTCGGCGAGGGTTTTGGCGGTGACCAAACGTTTATTGCGCAAAATTTGGACGATTTGAAAGAGACGGTCAGCGCGGCGCATGATGATATTTCGAAAAGGCGACCGGAGCTCCGGTCGCTTAAATCTCATGAAGGGTTAGGTGGGTGAATATAAACCAATGCGGTTACCTTCGCTATCTAAAATCAATGCAAAATACCCGCAGTCGCCATCATGAATAGCGGTTTTAGGTACGATAAGCGTTGCGCCGTTTTGCAAACCTCTTTCCAGCGGCACGCTTAAATCTTCACCGCCATTAAAGTACACGACCGCTCCGGTTGAACTGGGTTGGTATTGCTCGCCCAAGACCAACATACCACTAACCGCCTCTTCTTCGGCCTCGAAAATGGCAAATTGAAAGTCTGCCATCGTGTCGTCTTTAAAAGTCGTCGCCAATAGAGTTTGATAAAAATTTTTGGCACGTTGCATATCAGTTACCGGAATTTCAAACCAGCTTGCTACATGGGTGTTCATCTACTATCTCCGTAAATTTAATGTTAACGAATAGCCATGGTATAACAACCCTACTGACAGCGTTATGTCAGCAATCTTAAGTCTACTTAGATTCCTTGATGAGTTACGATTTATCTGCAATGGAATGTGCAATAGCTGACATTTTGTCTGCGTGACTCGGTATTTTCGCCTGTGCTAGCTACAATATAGCCACTAACCCTTACTCATCTAATCGTCACTAGGAGTCACCATGCCAGAACGCAGTATTAATGTATGCATTATCGGAGGGGGGCCGTTAGGTATAGGCTTAGCCAAAGAACTCAACGAAGGCGGCTTAGATTACGACTTATATGAAACTGAAGCCGATTTTGGTGGTGTTTGGAATGGCGACGGCCAATGCGGTCGGGTTTATCCGTCACTGCATTTAATTTCACCCAAGTTTAATACGCAAATTCCTGATTTCCCTATGCCGGACGATTACCCGGATTACCCTAACCATAAGCAAATGTTGGCTTATATCCGGTCGTATGCGAAAGCCTTTGGCGTTTATGATAAAGCTCAGTTTAATACCGCCGTTACGCAAATAGAGCCTGATGACACTACTTGGTTGGTTACGCTTTCAACAGGCGAGCAAAAACGCTACGGTTTCGTCGCGGTATGTAATGGCGCGCAACGCGTCGCACGTTATCCTAGCCCCGCTTACCCGGGCCAGTTTAGTGGCGAAATTCTGCATTCCATGCATTACAAACACCCTGACCAGCTTAGGAACAAACGCGTCTTAGTGATTGGCGCTGGTAACTCAGGCTGCGATATTGCCGTTGATGCGGTACACCATGGCGCTAATGTCTATCACAGTACCCGTCGCGGTTATTACTATTATCCTAAGTTTATCGGTGGCAAACCAACGCCGCAATGGATGTTGCAGTTAGGTAATAAATTTTCTAGTAAAGCAGAAACCATGGCGTATATTCATCAAGTCTTTAAACTAGCCGGTTTTGATGGTACCGATTACGGTTTAAAAAAACCTGATTATCCGTTAGATGCCGCACATCCCATCATGAATTCACAAATTCTTTACCATATCGGTCATGGCGATATTCGCGCGCACGATGATGTCGCAGCCTTCGAGCAAAAAACCGTATATTTTACCGATGGTCATCAGGCTGAAGTCGATTTAATCGTTTATGCCACCGGTTATGACAGGCATTTTCCGTTTATCAATCCTGAGCATTTACACTGGAAATCCGGCATACCCGACTTATTTATCCATATTTTGCCAAGAAATTTCGATAATTTATTTTTCTTTGGCTTTGTCAACGCCTCGGCAGGACTTGGCGACGGCATTAAGCTACAAGGCCAATTCGTGCGCAGCTATATCCGCGCGTATTACGACAACAGCAAAGGCTACCAAAAATTTTTACAGGCTAAACGCGAAGACACACCCGATTTAGGCCAGGATTACTACATAGACTCGCATCGGCATTTATGGGAAGTCGATTTTTGGAAGTTTATTAAATGCGCAAGAGCCTATAAAGATATGTTAGATGAGCGTTAAACGGGAGCGTTTATTGTTCTGTTTTACCCCCTGCCAGACTTTAATATAGTTTTTATCTATTAATTTAATAAAAACAATCAATTTTATTTATCATGATATTGCTCGTATAGTGTTTACCAAGCCGACCTAACCTGAAAACCAAAGTCGGCGTTAAACCAACTAAAGGAGAATAGCCATGAAAACGTCTTATAAAATCATCATTAATATTATTGTTGCATGGGCTTTGTCTACTCATGCCGTGATAAGTGCCGCCGAGCAAGCACCTGTTAATGCGATAATCTATAACAATCCCGCAGCAACTCATGTCATACCGTTTGCGCCTAATCCAATTGCTGACACAGTAAGCAAATATGCGCAAATCATTTATGTTAACACCGGTTATGGCCCTGCTATTTACAGTTATGCCCATAATAAACCCCATCAAGTGCGGGCTTTAACTATCGAATATACCGACCAAGCAAATGGTCCTGCGATATACAGTTACCCAACACGGCATTAAATACTCACCTAACCATGCACGAATACAGCCTGTTCCGTATTTCAAATACGGGACAGCATTATATCCCCAGCAAATACCACTTTTTCGTTATTTTTTGCTAAAAACGCCAGAATAATCCAATTTTTCAACTTTAATGCTGGTAAAACGACCAGCACTTTAGTATAAAAACAATTTCTAACCTAAACTTAAGCCAACACAACAGCGCTCTTACTGATACGGGTGGACTTAACGTGACAACACACTCTACGACGACATACACAAGTAATGAGATTGTGCCGATTATACATCGGCATTTTTGGCTTATCGCATTGATTTTTATAGCTATTACACTGATCAATTATTTAGTCACTGAATACTATACCCACATACATCGCTATGATGCCGAACTAATCAATTTGGCTGGTAGACAAAGAATGCTAGTGTCTCGTGTTGCATTTTTAGGTACTCAAACAGATGCTCAATCACGTGAAGAGTTAGCAGAAAGCCTCAATACTCTTCGCACTGAATTTAATGAGCTGATGTCTAGGCAAAAAGATTTTCTACGTGAAACAGAGCTACATGCGTTATACCTATCGGGTAACAACCCTATTGCGCCTAGAATCACCGAATATCTTGATACCGCAGCCCAAAAAGACACACAAAAAGTGGCTGTTTTATATAGAAAATTACTGCCTGACATTAATAAAGCGGTCAATCTATTCTCGCAACATGCCAACCATCGCGCGAATATACTTTATCAAATAGAGTCTCTGGGGCTAGTAGTCGAAGTGTTTATAACCATCTTAATGATAACCAGCATTCATAGACGATTATTAAGCCGTGTTCATCAGGCTATTGCTGAACAATCGCTTGCTACCGTGCAATTAGAGCAGCAAAAAAGCCAAATACGCGCAATCTTTGATGCATCCCCAGTCCCCAAAGCATTACATGGAAATGGACGAATTCTTTATATTAATCCAGCATTTACCCACATTTTTGGTTATACCTTAGGCTATTTCCGAAATTTAAAACCCCCAGTCTTAAAATTTAAGAAGGGTGAA
>CAWUNX010000336.1:0-4304 GCA_963923905.1 uncultured Methylocucumis sp. | reverse complement strand
CACAACACCATGCTAAAAAATTTATTTTTCCTTTTCTGGCTAGTTTTTTCAGCCATAACGCAAGCCGAACCACGCGCAACAGGCGATTTAGGCTTAATCATAGAACGCGAATCGGGTAGCGCCTTAATCGTCAATACCACTGAGCATAAACAGCTCGCGCGCATTGAAAATTTAGGCGACACCTCACATGCCTCGGTGGTATTTTCAAGAGATCAACGCTATGCCTACTTGTTTGCTCGCGATGGTGGCTTAAGCAAAATCGATTTATTGCAAGACCGCTTGGTTAAACGTATCGTGCAAGCCGGAAACAGCATCGGCGGAGCGATTTCGCAAGACGGTCGCATCGTCGCGGTATCCAATTACACACCGGGTGGCGTTAAGCTGTTTTCTGCCGATAACTTAGACCCTATCGCCGATATTCCCGCAGAATACGGCGCTAACCAGCATTCTAAAGTCATTGGCTTAGCCGATGCGCCAGGACAACGCTTTATTTTTAGCTTATTCGATGCCGGTGAAATCTGGTTAGCCGATGTCAGCAATAACCAAAAACCTAGCCTAGAAAAATTTAAAAACATCGGCAAACAACCGTATGACGGTTTAATCACGCCCGAAGGCCGCTACTATGTTGCGGGTTTATTCGGCGAGCCCGGCATGTCCGTGCTGGATTTATGGCATACCGAAGCCGGTGCCAAACATATTTTGCCTGATTACATCAAAGAAGACGAAAAGCTGCCGGTATTTAAAATGCCGCATTTAGAAGGCTGGGCTATGGCCGGCGATTATGTCTTTTTACCTGCGATTGGCAAACACGAAGTCTTAGTGATTGATAGCCGCACTTGGCAGCTTGTTAAAGCCATTCTAGTATTAGGCCAGCCGGTGTTTGTCAGAGCAAGACCCGATGCCAGGCAAGTCTGGTTAAATTTCGCTTTCCCAGACAATCATCAATTACAAATTATCGATGTCAAAGACTTAGCGGTCAGCAAAACCCTAGAACCCGGCAAAGGCGTATTGCATTTAGAATTCTCGCCGCGTGGTGAAGAGGTCTGGGTTGCATTAAGAGATGACAATCAAGTCGTGGTCTACGACAGCTATGGCTTAAAAGAACTAGCCCGTATCCCGGCAAAAAAACCTAACGGCATTTTCTTCAGCGCCCGCGCTCATCAAATTGGCTTATGACCGAACTCGTGTTAACGGACTTACACAAGCGATTGCTTAACGATTTTCAGCGTGACTTCCCATTGTCCGAACGCCCGTATCAAGCCATTGCTGAGCAACTCGGCGTATCGGAGTCAACGGTATTAACTGCACTAACCGAACTCAGCCAACAACAATTGATTAGCCGGGTCGGCCCTATTATCCGGCCTAATCATATTGGCGTCAGTACCTTGGCAGCAATAGCCGTGCCCCAAGCGGAACTAGAAACCGTCGCCAATGCCATTAGCCGTTACCCCGAAATCAATCATAATTACGAACGCGAACATGAACTGAACTTATGGTTTGTTGTGATTGCTGATAATAACGAACAACTCGCCGCTGTGATTGCCAGTATTGAAGCGGAAACCGGTTATCCTGTTTTACAGTTTCCGCTGTTGCAAGACTTTTATATTGACTTAGGTTTTGAGCTAAATTGGCAATATATATGAATATTCTTGTCAACCATAATCCATTGGCATTACACTATCAAATGCTTACCACTGTCACAGAACTTCCTGAATATATTCATCGAGCGAATAACTTACTCAATGAGACAGAGCGTAAATCTATTATTGATTATCTTGCGGCGCACCCACGCGCAGGCGATATTATGCAAGGAACAGGTGGCATCCGTAAGCTTCGCTGGACTCGTGCTAATAAAGGCAAAAGTAGCGGTGTTCGTATTATTTACTATTACCACGACCAACGCGTCCCTCTCTATTTGCTGACTGTTTTCGGAAAGAATGAAAAATCAAATATTACTCAATCTGAACGAAATGAACTTGCTAAATTAGTCAATCTACTCGTCCAATCCTCATTAAGGAAAAAAGATGTCTGAAGCATTTGAAAGTATTGCTCAAGGTTTGCATGAAGCGATTGCTCTTAATGAAGAACAATGTGTATCCGCAAATACTTATCGTCCAACGACCATAGATGTGAAACAGCTACGCCAAAATCTCGGTCTCTCACAAACTGAATTCGCAGCTAAATTTTGTATTAGCCTAGGTACACTCCGCCATTGGGAGCGTGGCGACCGCAAGCCTCAAGGTCCCGCCTTAGCTTTGCTACAAGTAGTAGCGAAAGAGCCACAAGCCGTGCTACGCGCCCTAACATAATCTGACCGCAACATGTTAGATAACCAGGACCGCCGCCTACTCGCCTCGATACAACAAGGCTTACCGCTGTGCTCACGGCCTTATGCCGAAATCGGCCAGCGTTTAGGCTTGCCAGAAACCGAAGTCATTAATCGGCTATCAGCGCTAAACCAACAAGGCTTGATAAAACGCATGGGCGTTATCGTCAAACACCGCTCGCTAGGCTACCAAGCGAACGCAATGGTGGTTTGGAACATACCCGACGCGCAGGTCACCACGGTAGGCCAGCAAATGAGTGCGTTTCCGTTCGTCAATTTATGTTATCAACGCCCTAGACATCCAGACTGGCCGTACAATCTCTATTGCATGATACACGGCAAAGACCGCGCAACCGTATTAAGCCAGTTAGAACAGCTAACCCAAACTTTAAATCTCACGCATATCGCCAAAACCGTCTTATTCAGCCGCCGCTGTTTTAAACAACAAGGCGCGCGCTACCGCTTAACCAACCTAGAAAGCTAATGGACGCCATAGACCGCGCACTGATTAATCAACTGCAAACCGGTTTCCCCATTTGCGATGCGCCGTATCAACAGTTATCCGCCGCGTTAGGTATTCCCGCTGAAGATATTTTAGCGCGCTTACAAACCTTGCTAGCCGATGGCACGCTAACCCGCTTCGGACCGCTCTACCATGCCGAACGCATAGGCGGTGCCTTAACGCTAGCCGCTGTCAAAGCACCGCTAGACCGATTTGACGAAATTGCCGAAACAATAAATGCCTTCCCCGAAGTCGCGCATAACTATGCCCGCGACCATGAATTCAACATCTGGTTTGTCTTAGCCACCGAAACCCTGAAACAGCAACAACACGCCTTAGCAAACATCGCCGCGCAAACCGGCTTAACCGTTTACAACATGCCCAAACTCAACGAATATTTTGTTAATTTACAGCTCAGTGCCTAAATGGACGCGATAGACCGCCTGATCATGCACCACACTCAAGCCGGGTTACCGCTAACCTTAGAACCTTATCAAACCCTAGCCGAACAACTAGGGATTGATAAACAAGACCTCATGCAACGCCTACAAACTATGCAAGACAGCGGTCAAATCCGCCGCATCGCCGCCGTACCCAACCACTACCGGTTAGGTTACCGCTACAACGGCATGACCGTATGGAACGTGGCCGATGAACATATCAACACGCTAGGTCAACTTGTCGGCCAACTCAGTTTTGTCAGCCATTGCTACCATAGACCTCGACACCTACCCGATTGGCCTTATAATTTATTCGCGATGATACACGCCAAAACTGAGTCCGAAGCCGAACAACACATACAGCAAATTAAAACGGTATTAGGCCACGCATGTCAGCAATATACTGTGTTATACAGCACTAAAATCTTAAAAAAGACTGGGTTTAGGAGTGTTTAAGAATTCACAATACATCTAACGGGCTATTAACGCCCTTACCGCCTTTGTTCAACACATGGGTGTAAATCATCGTCGTAGCCACATCGCTATGCCCTAACAACTCTTGTACGGTACGAATATCATAGCCAGATTCCAATAAATGCGTCGCGAATGAATGCCTTAGAGTATGGGGTGTAGCAGGCTTGACTAAGCCAGCATCACGTACCACCTGCTTAATCGCTCGTTGAATAGTTTGCTCCTGAATATGATGGCGTCGCGTCTTGCCGCTACGAGGGTCAACCGACAAATTAGCGCAAGGAAACACATACTGCCACCCCCACTCTCGTGCCGCATTAGGGTATTTACGCTCCAGCGCAAATGGCAAATAGACCTCGCCAAAACCCTGCGCTAAGTCATCGTCATGTAACGCTTTCACCTTTTGCAAATGTGTCTGCAAAGCCGCCGACAGCGTGACTGGCAGCATCGTCACCCTGTCTTTATGACCTTTGGCGTCACGAATTAAAATCTCGCGCCGCTTAAAATCCACATCCTTAACCCTAAGCCGTAAGCATTCTAAAATCCGCATCCCCGTGCCGTACAA
>CAWUNX010000335.1:0-4312 GCA_963923905.1 uncultured Methylocucumis sp. | reverse complement strand
GCAAGGCTTGCTCGATGCGTTAATCCGAGGCGGCGAACCGGCCTCGCAAACCGTGTTAGCCGAACGCGTCGGCGCGCCTGGGCAAAATACCATCGCCCGTGTCATGCAAGACTTGCTGCGTAACGATATTATCCTAGGCTTGCCTGCGGGCGATAGCCGCGAAACCTTGTACCGCGTGACCGATAGAGTGTTTGTGCATTTTTATCGCTTGCGTCAAGGCAACGCATTAGCGCTGAAAACCCCGCTAGCGACTATTCTTGAATTTCTGCGCGCGTTTTATAGCCGCGATGAACAAAAAGCACAAGCTATCAAGCATTTAACTGACGGACGCCCTGACGAAGCACGTTTGTTTGCTGATTTAGCGCGGGAAGGCGAGGCTATTTCATTCGGATTAAATTGGTATTTTTATTTTTTTGCTCATCGACTACAGCGCTATTTAACTGCGGCAAATGAAGTTTTACCACTAAAAACGGCTGATATTGTAGCGCAACTAAACTCCTGCCCTGAGCAATTGCTTACTGACATTAAGCACTGGGAATTGCCATCAGCCATGCGTCAAACACTAATCGCTATTATTGCTGCGCAAGCACTAGCCAAACTTGGCTTGGTGGAACAAGCAGATGAGCGCTTAACACAACAACAGGCTACGAGTTTAGCTCCCACGGCACAAGTCATGCTTCATCATGAGCGTGGAATTCTGCTATTGAATATGACGAGCAAGCATTCGTTAGTTATCAAAGAATATCAAGCGTTAGAAGAACTGCGTTTGGCTGAATTACCGATAACTTTAAGAGCGATAGCGTATAGGGATTTTGCTTGGTTATTAGGCCAACTAAATCGCCATGACGAAGCCATCGCCAGTGCCAAGGAAGCGGCTAACGTGGCGGCCCAAATCGGCGAAATTGCAGAACAAGCAACAGCCTTACGTCATGTCACTTGGTCACTAGGTGAATTAAATCGTCACGACGAAGCTATCGCTAGTGCCAAGGAAGCGGCTAACTTGGCGGCGCAAGCCGGTGATATTGCAGGACAAGCAACAGTCTTACATTACGCTGCTTGGTCACTAGGTCGATTAAAACGTTACGACGAAGCCATCGCCAGCGCCAAGGAAGCGGCTAGCTTGGCGGCGCAAGTCAGTGATATTGCAGAACAAGCAGGGGCTCTAGGAATCGCTGCTTATTCACTGAATCAGTTACAGCGCTATCAGGAAGCGTTAACGGAAGCCTTAGCAAGTTTTACGCTAGCCCGACAAATAGCCGATATGTGGTACATAAAACAGTCAGCGAAACAAGCTGTTTTAGCCGCTATGCATATCCCATCGATTGAAGCTATAACCGCTTATGCCTATTGGGTTGAACAAGACCGCAAGCAAACATCAGACTCCGAAGAACCGGATTGGCGATACTGGATAGCAGAGGCCTTCGCTGCATCAGCTCGCGCCAGATATTGGTTAGTTTTGGATGAGATTTTTACTACCAGCGCCGAGTCGTTAACCGAGGAGTATTATTTTTCGACAACTAAAATCGGCCTAGCGATAGCCTTAAGAGGTAAGCATGAGGGTAGAGCTGATGGTTTTGCTGCTATGCGCGAAGCGCTACCTAGGTTAAGGCAGTTTTGGCAAGCGAATATTGCGAGTGGCGATCTTCAAAATGACCATCTCACCGCATTAACCTCCGGCTTTGCAGAATATTGCGATGACCCCGGTTTACTGCGTGATGTTGCTGGTTTACTCAACGCCGATTTAACATCAAAAGCACCTAAACTCGCGTCATTGCTGTTAGTCTTAGCGCAGTTCGATGAGGCGAAAAATCCACAAGCGGTACTGGCGCGCATGGATCCCGATATGGCTTTATGGCTTAAGCGTTTCCGTAAATTGCCAGAATTATCAGAGAAATCTAAACGCCGCAAAAAGTAAGAGGCTGCGGGCTTAAAGATATGACTGGCAACTTATAAAAGGCTTGCCAGTCGCTTGAACTAATGACTTAAGCGCTAACAGGTTCAGCACCTGCTAGCTGTTTAGTCTTATTTATTTTTTGCTTTGTTACGTTCGTTAACTTCTTTAATGACTTCGTCAGCAACGTTTCTAGGGCATGGCATGTAGTGCGAGAATTCCATAGAGAATTGACCGCGACCTGAAGTCATGGTGCGTAAATCGCCGATATAGCCAAACATATCGCTTAACGGTACGTCAGCTTTAATGCGTACACCAGTAATGCCTGCATCTTGTGATTTAATCATGCCGCGACGACGGTTTAAGTCACCAATTACGTCACCGACGTTAGCTTCCGGTGAGAACACATCGACTTTCATGATAGGTTCTAATAATTGCGGGCCGGCTTTAGGAATCGATTGACGATACGCTGCACGAGCGGCGATTTCGAACGCGATAGACGATGAGTCAACGGCGTGGAAAGCACCATCCGTTAAGTTGACTTTAAAGTCTAAGCATGGGAAGCCCGCCAATACACCTTTATCAACGCTGGCTTTAAAGCCTTTTTCAACCGCTGGCCAGTATTCTCTTGGTACGTTACCACCGGTTACCGTTGATTCGAATTGGAAGCCGCTACCAGGCTCGCCTGGCTCGATGATGTAATCGATTTTCGCGTATTGACCTGAACCACCAGATTGTTTTTTGTGCGTGTAGCTGTCTTCGATACGTTGAGTAATCGTTTCACGGTAGGCTACTTGCGGTTTACCGACGTTAACTTCTACGCCATGTGTACGTTTTAAAATATCGACTTTAATATCTAAGTGTAACTCACCCATACCTTTGATAATGGTTTCACCAGATTCTTCGTCAGTTTCAACGCGGAATGACGGGTCTTCTTGTACCATTTTGCCTAACGCGACGCCCATTTTTTCGTTGCTGCCTTTGTCTTTTGGCGAAATGGCGATAGAAATAACGGGGTCTGGGAACACCATTGGCTCTAAGGTTGCTGGTTTGTCAGGGTCGCATAAGGTGTGACCGGTTTGTACGTTTTTTAAACCGATTAACGCGACAATATCACCCGCTTGTGCGGTTTCAATTTCGGTACGGTCATCGGCGTGCATCTCCACCATACGACCTACGCGTTCGTTTTTACCGGTGTAGGTGTTTAGCATCGTGTCGCCTTTTTTCAAGCGGCCAGAGTAAACTCGAACGAAGTTTAAAGCGCCAAAACGGTCATCCATAATTTTGAAGACTAATGCGCGTAATGGGTAGTCTGGATCAACACGGGCAAAATCGCCTGTTGCATTACCTTCTAAATCAACTTCAGGCTGTGGTTTAACTTCGGTTGGGTTAGGCAAGTAATCGATAACACCGTCTAACACTAATTGCACGCCTTTGTTTTTGAATGACGAGCCGCAGAACGTTGGGAAGAAGTCCATGTTAATCGTGCCTTTGCGTAAGCAGCGTTTGATGTCTTCAATGCTTGGCTCTTCGCCTTCTAAGTAACGCTCCATGACGTCATCGTCTTGATCGGCGACTTGGTCGATTAATTTTTCGCGCCATGCTTTGACATCCGCAGCCATGTCGGCCGGCACATCTTTAATTTCATATTTTAATGGGTCTCCAGAGTCGTCCCATATCCATGCTTTTTCGGTTAATAAGTCAATGACGCCGACGAATTGGTCTTCACGGCCAATTGGTAAGGTCATGACAATAGGTTTGGCACCTAAAACGTCTTCCACTTGTTTAACGACGCGGAAGAAATCTGCACCTAAACGGTCTAATTTATTGACGTAAATAATACGCGATACTTTAGAGTCGTTCGCATAACGCCAGTTGGTTTCTGATTGAGGTTCTACGCCGCCTGAACCGCAGAATACGCCGATACCGCCGTCTAATACTTTTAATGAACGATACACTTCAATCGTAAAATCAACGTGACCGGGTGTGTCGATGATATTAAAACGGTGGTCTTTCCAGAAACATGTAGTTGCTGCCGACTGGATTGTAATACCGCGTTCTTGTTCTTGTACCATGAAATCGGTTGTCGCGGCACCGTCGTGAACTTCGCCGATTTTATGGATTTTACCGGTTAGTTTCAGAATCCGTTCAGTAGTGGTCGTTTTACCAGCATCAACGTGAGCGAAGATGCCGATGTTTCTGTAAAGCGATAGGTCTGTCATGTGAATACTCTAAGTTAAGAAAAAACCTTGTTGTGGTTCTGTAAGTTTGTTGTGTACAGAGTTGGAGCAAGAGGCGTATGGCTACTATCAGTCGCCGCAACCAGTGTTGCGAATGTTTGGAAACCATCGCTTGAAAATGAATGCGCCGGGTGCGGACTGTCTCTTATACACATCTCCGAGCCCACGAGACCAGAGAGGA
>CAWUNX010000334.1:0-4341 GCA_963923905.1 uncultured Methylocucumis sp. | reverse complement strand
CCAGGCTAAATCTTGTTCTGCCTCAATACTGTTTAAATAGGCTTGTTCCCAAGCCACATAATCGAAAAATGCTAATTCCGGCGGCTGTTCCGTAACAAACGCCTGCTGAACAAACTGCCGATAATTCGCCCAAAATTCATGAATAAATAACGCACCCGACGTGCCATCAAACACAATATGATGAATGACAAAAAACACCCATTGCTCACCCGATTCAGGCAGTAAGCAATATAAACGTACTAACGGGTCTCGTTTTAAATCAAACGGCTGTTTTAATAAAGACCACATCACCGCATCAGGCTGCTCAGTAGGGCTTAAATGCCGTGTTTCAAACTGCAAAGCTTGCTCAACCGGACGCACGACTTGCACAATGTCATCGGTACCCGATTCAGCGACAAACGTCACCGTCAATAACGGATGTTTAACCAGCATCGCAACCAGTGCCGCGCGTAATGCATCCACGTTAACTGGCTCGCTTAACGCGAATGTAATGGGTACGTTAAAGCCGATAGGCTGCGTAGCCGTTTCATTGATATACCACAAGCCTTTTTGCACGACCGACAGCGGTGATTTTTCGCCGACCAACGACAATACCGGCGTGCTTGATACAGTATCGGTTTTATGGCTTTGCTGAGCTTTTTCTAATAAAGCAAAAAAATCTGCCAAGCTGTCTATGCTGAGCATTTGACTGGGCTTAATCGTCAAGCCTAGCTTCTCATTCAGCAACGCGACAAAGCGCATGACTTTAATCGAGTCAAAGCCATAATCGACTAACGACAGTTCAGGATTAAGCTCTGCTAGCTCTAAATTAAATACCTCGCGAATTAAATCGGCTAATAGGGTCTTGTTATCAGACTGCGTAGCACTGGTTTTTTCTTGGGAGACCACATCATTCTGCACAATCAGCGGAGCGGATTCAGTTAACACGCCAGGGCGATATTCTTCAATCAACACATGCGCATTCATCCCACCTATCGCAAAACTATTTAATGCCGCTAGTCGTGGCGTTGCCCGGCGCGGCCAAGCATACGACTGCTTAGATAAAACTAATCCATGTTGCTCCGGCAATTCATCGTTAAGCTGCTCAAGTCCAGCAATGCCGGGCAAGGTATCATGCTCAAACGCTTTTAAAACTTTAGCTAGCGCTGCAAAGCCTGAGGCCATTTCGGGATGACCAATGCTGGGTTTAATACAGCTAATATGCCAATGTTTTTCAGGTTCAGTACTGTATTGCCGATAGATCTGATCGATAGCCCCTAACTCTAACGCGTCTGCCATGACATTACCGATACCATGCGCTTCAATATAATCGATGCGGTCAGTGCTAACACCGGCCTTCAACAAACATTGCCGAATCGCCGTTTTTAAACCTTGTGGATTAGGGGCCTCCAACGAGTAACCACGCCCACCATGATAAACCGATGTGCTTTTAATCAGTCCTAAGATGGTATTACCGTCTTGCTCGGCTTGGGCTAGCGGTTTTAACAGCATCACGCCCACGCCCTCGCTACGCAAATAGCCAGCAGCGTTCGCGCAAAAGCTATGCGTTTGATTATCGGGGCTTAAAATGGCGTGATAAAGACCGGCTTTAGCATGAACCGCAAAATCGTCTGGCTTGATTAAATTAATCGCGCCAATCAGTGCTTGCTCACACTCGCCTGCCGCTAAACTTTGTACCGCTTTGTCAATAGCCACATAAACGCTAGTACAAAACGCATTAACGACTTCGCTAGGCCCTTTTAAATTCAATAGAAACGACAACTTATGCGCTAACGGAATTTGGTAAGCAAGTCCGGTATCGCCATCATCGCGCGCACAAATAAATACACCAGTGCGGCGTTCTGTCAACTCGTTAGGACGTAATCCAGCCTCAGTTATCGCCGCGCATAAGGCGTTATATAAATACTGCTCAGATGCTGTCATGCTAGCGTAAATCGATTGATTCACGCCCCATAACCAGACAGTTGAATAATGTTTTATGTCCGGTAAGCCAGCAAAATCTAAACCCGCTTGCTCAGGCTTTGCTGGTTTATGCATAACCGCACCTGATAACACCTGTTGCCACAGCGTATTCACATCGGCAACGTCAGCAAAGCTACCCGCTAACGCAATAATCGCTGGGGTTTTAATATCGGTCTGAACTTGCTCTACAACTGAATGCGCTGTTGCGCTAGCGACATTGACCAATGGCTCAGGTATTGACTCAACCGGCCACGTTACTACACCGGCTAAATAATCGGCTAACACATCAACACTAGGGTAATCGAATAATAAGGTTGACCGTAATGAGCAATGCAATATTTTTTCGATTTTGCTTTTAAAATCGATAGCCTGCATCGAGTCAGCGCCTAATTCGACAAAACTTTGCTGCTCGCTCACTTCATCGAGTGAATCCAATTCTAAAAACTCGACTAACATAGCTCGCAATAATGCGTTCAATACCTTAGGACGCTCGGAAGGTGCAGAGGCTTTTAAGTTTTCAATAAGTTCATGATACGAACACATCGTCAGCTGCGGCGCACACGTTAAGCTAGCTTGCATGTTTTTTTAACCTAATACTTTTTTTACGTCTTATTATTAAGAATGGTCACAATGCGGTTTTTTGAGTAGAGAGCGTTTTACCGCACACAAAAACGCATCGCGACTATTCGCGCGATGCGTGTCTGTTTTTATTACTAGTAAATCGCTCAAGGATGCAAAATAGCCAACATCACTTCACCTTTAGACTTGCCGACTTCATCATCGTAGAAATAACAATACGTTTTAATAAACGTACATTTACTGGTTTTCTTAAGCGAATGTATGCCAAACGTGCCGTAAAAATGCTTAGCATTCAATAAGCTTTGAAAGCCTGAACTGATATTCGCGATTAAAAAATTTGATAACTGTTTTTCAAAAAACGATTCTTGAGTGTACAAACCCAGCTCAGGAATTAAGCCATGTTTAATGCAATAACCTAAATGCAGATAGGCGATTTGGTTATAGCAAATGTTATATTCCACAGCATTAAAATGGCCGGTATCATCGATATAGCAGGAGCGATCTATCGAAAACTCACCTTTCATCAGCATACCCGGAACACCTTGATGCTCATGCTGCTCAAAATAAGCGCGTTTTAGGTAACGACAATGGTCGCGGTAAGGGTTTAAGACTTTCAATAAAAAATCTTGGTCGATGTTAACGACGCTAAACTTATCCTCAGCCATATCGGCTAAAATCGCACTCATGGCTCCAATCCTACATAGAATGGCTTATCATCATAAATACCGATACGATAGCTTTTACTCTGTTCGCCCGGCTTAACTGTAGAGGCTTTATGGTTTAAATAACGGTTATCCCAAATAATTAAATCGCCTTCCTCCCAATAGTGGGTATGCACATTTTCAGGACGCTCAGAGAAATCAAATATCGCTTGCATAAAGCGTTGATTATCTTCGTAATTCAAGCCGACAAATTTTGTTGTAAAACCGCTGCTTGCGTATAAAACCTTTGTGCCAGTCACCGGATGTTCGATAACTGCCGGGTGAACAACAGGCGGTACTTCTTGGTTAATTCTGTCCAATAATTCGCGTAACGAACGGTCAACATCAGATTCTTGAACTTTGTAGCGCATTTGCCCTTCATGCACAAATGCCGCACCCGGTGCATCAACCATTTTACGCAACTCATCAGGCAAGTTTTGATATACCCTACTCATATCGATATAAGAGGTTTCGCGTGCTGATTTTGGGAATACCAAAGGATAAATCGACGTAAACGACAATGGTTTTTTCTCAAACTGGCAATCCGTATGCCAATAGCGACCGGTACCGGATACACCCATGCGTTTACCATTGACTTCAGGGACATTTGACGAAACAAAGACTTCAGGGTGGTCAGGATGGTGGTATTGCGGTTGAAAATAAACCTGTGGCCGCCCCAACTTACGCGTAAAGGCAACATAGGTATCAGCCGTTAATTCTTGATCGCGAATCACCACTAATTTATCGCGATAAATCAATTGGCGAATCGTTTCTAAAATTGGCGCTCCGCTCTCAATTTCGTTAATGTCTATGCCTTTAATTTCTGCGCCTATGTCTCCAGGTTTCGCATCGATAATTTCAATATCGTCAATTTGCAGTGCAAGTGTACTCATAGTGTTTTTGCTCTATCGTATTTAAATTAACTGACTCTTGCTAGGCTAGAGCCATCAGTTGCGGCTTAGCGCTTGCGCAAACGCTAAGTTGCCTGGCTTACAAAGCGCCAGACTAAGGCTTACGCCTTCTCTCCGGATAAGTAAGTAACCTCACCCAATCGTAAGAACCTGTTTGGATGAGGGTGTAAAACGTTTAATCGTCAAGC